>NZ_JBFROH010000027.1:0-34188 GCF_041471425.1 Vibrio sp. 10N.261.52.C2
TGAAACCAAATTTGATTCCGAGGAATCTGTTTTACTTCTCTTTAAAAAAGGGAAGATAAAACGTTTTGATATTCATCAACGAGTGCCCACACAGATTGATAGGTTTAAATTATTAAAGAGCTTCTCTTCGTTGTGACTTACATCACTTCGGAAGAGGCGGCCATTCTAGCGATTTAATTCTCAGTGTCAAACACTTATTTGGAATTAATTCCTACTTTCTAAAAGTAGAAGCGAATTATCGCTTAAAGCTAGTTGCCTTACTAACATTCTGTGCTGAAGCCTTGTGGCGTCTGCCGTGTCAGTGAGGCGGCATTATAGAGATATTCCTCACATTGGCAAGTGTTTATTAAAGAAAAATGTAAAAATAACGGTTAGATGACGAATAAACACTCAAAGCCTTATTTGTGCAAGTTTAACTACAAAGTACTTACAGAATAACCACAGACTTATCCACAATTGCTCTAATTTTCACCCTAGAAAACAAAAAAGCTGCCTTATGGCAGCTTTTTAAATGGCAATGAGTCTAAATCCCAGAGCCATATTGCTCTCCATCGTCTTCATGGAGACCACATTCTCGTTTTAGACCATTAAAACGGGTTTCTTCTTCAGTCATACCCGGTTCCCATTTCTTAGTAGTATGAGTATCTCCAACAGAAAGGTACCCCTGCTCACGAAGTGGGTGATAACTGAGACCATGCTCTTCTAAGTAATAATGAACATCTTTATTTGTCCAATCAATTACTGGCAAGAACTTAAACACACCATTTTGGATAGATAAGATAGGCAAGTTTGCACGCGATTGAGATTGCTCTCTTCTCAACCCAGAAAACCATGTCCCAGCCTCGAGCTCATCCAACGCTCTTCTCATCGGTTCAACTTTATTAAGCTTGTTGTACTTCTCTATCCCTTCTAGACCTTGCTCCCACAATTTCCCATATTGCGCTTCTTGCCAATTGGGGCTCTGTTGGGCGCGAAAGACTTGAAGGTTTAGAGTCAACTTCTGACTTAACTCATCAATAAAGCGATAGGTCTCCGGAAATAGATACCCTGTGTCAGTCAAAATAACCGGAATATCTGGTTTTGCTTGGGTCACTAGGTGCAACATCAATGCTGCTTGGATTCCGAAACTAGAAGACACAACATGTGTCCCTTCTAAATTATCTAAAGCCCACTTAACTCTTTCTAATGCGGTTAGCTGCTCTAACTCTGCGTTGATTTGTCCAAGACGAAGTATTTGCTCCGTCTTAGTCAATGCGAGTAGCTCTGCTAACTTCAGTTTTGAAGCGACAGAATTATGCATGCAGATCCCTCTTTGAAATTATCACCTCTTCGATGATGCCAGCTCGGATTGTAAAATCACCGAACCCTTCATTGTCGTTACGTTCCGTAGCCCAACGTCCCACCAGCGAATCAATCTCTTCTAAGATCTGAGCTGATGTGATGTTCTCTTTATACATCTTAGGGATACGAGTTCCGGCCTTGTTGCCACCTAGGTGCATGTTGTAACGCCCCGGAGCCTTACCCACTAAACCAAGTTCAGCCAACATTGCACGACCACAACCGTTTGGACAACCTGTGATTCGAAGGATGATGTTATCTTCTTCTGGTAATCCATGTTTTTTCAGAATGTCTTCAACATCCGTTACAAACTCAGGAAGAAAGCGCTCAGCTTCTGCCATTGCTAAAGGACATGTTGGGAAAGCCACACACGCCATTGAGTTTTTACGTTGCTCTGAAACAGCATCATCCATCAAGCCATATTGACGCGCCAGTTTTTCAATCTTGGCCTTTTGGCTCTTAGGTACACCTGCAACAATTAGGTTTTGGTTCGCTGTCATGCGGAAGTCACCTTTGTGGATCTTCGCTATTTCAGCAACACCTGTTTTCAGAGCTTTACCCGGAAAATCAAGTAAACGACCATTCTCGATGAATAACGCCAAGTGGTGCTTACCATCAATGCCTTCCGCCCAACCAATGCGATCACCACGGCCAGTAAACTCATAAGGACGGCTTTCAGAAAATTCTACGCCTGCACGCTTTTCTACTTCTGCTTTGAATACATCAATACCAACACGGTCTAGTGTGTATTTGGTTTTTGCATTCTTACGGTTTGAACGGTTACCCCAGTCACGCTGAGTCGTTACCACCGCCGCTGCTACATCTAACGTTTTATCTAATGGCACAAAACCAAAGTCGTCAGCTTTACGTGCATAAGTAGAGGTATCACCATGTGTCATAGCAAGACCGCCACCGACTAACACATTAAAGCCCACCAGCTTTCCGTCTTCAGCAATAGCAACAAAGTTAAGATCGTTAGCATGGACGTCCACATCATTTTGCGGAGGAATGACAACCGTCGTCTTGAACTTACGCGGTAGGTAGTTGCTACCAAGGATAGGTTCTTCATCCGTTGTTTCTAGTTTTTCACCATCTAACCAGATTTCTGCATAAGCACGAGTCTTCGGTAATAGATGTTCACTGATCTTTTTCGCCCACTCGTAAGCTTCTTGATGAAGTTCAGATTCAACCGGGTTTGTCGTACATAGAACATTTCGGTTTACATCACCCGCTGTCGCAATTGAATCAATGCCAATGCTATTTAGCGTTTGGTGCATCAACTTAATGTTCGGCTTCAAGACACCGTGGAACTGAAACGTTTGACGAGTTGTTAGACGAATTGAACCGTAAGAGGTACTTTCGTCTGCGAACTTATCAATCGCCAACCACTGCTTAGGGGTAATGATGCCACCAGGCATACGAGCACGAAGCATGACGTTATGTAACGGTTCGAGCTTTTGTTTGGTACGTTCGTTACGAATATCACGGTCGTCTTGTTGATACATACCGTGGAAACGAATCAACTGAAAGTTATCAGCAGTAAAGCCACCTGTTATGCGGTCTTGGAGATCTTGTTCAATCGTACCGCGTAGGTTATTACTTTCACGCTTAAGACGCTCATTGTCAGCCAAAGGTCCAAGTACTTGACCTAGCACTTCTTGCTCTATTACTTGCTTGCTCATTAGTACACATCCCTTTGGTAACGTTTCGCTTTACGTAAATCATTAATATATTGTTCAGCTTGCTCGCGGCTCTGGTTGCCATGCTTTTCCGCTATCGAAACTAACGCTTCATGAACATCTTTAGCCATTCGAGTCGCATCGCCACAGACATAGAGGTACGCGCCCTCTTGCAGCCATTGCCACACCTGCTCTGCTTGTTCGATTAAACGGTCCTGAACATAAACCTTTTCTTTTTGGTCACGGCTAAAGGCAACATCGAGCTTAGTTAGCGCGCCAGACTTGAGGTACTTTTGCCATTCAACTTGGTATAAGAAATCTTGAGTAAAGGTACGGTCACCAAAGAACAACCAGCTTTTGCCTTCAGCATCATTGTTTTCACGCTCTTGAACAAAACTGCGGAACGGTGCGATACCGGTACCCGGGCCGACCATGATGATTGGTGTATTGTCGTCTTGTGGTAATTTGAAGTTATTGTTGTTCTCAACAAACACCTTCACTTCACCACCCTCTTCAAGACGTTGAGCTAAGAAGCTAGAAGCTCCGCCTAAACGAGACTCTTCGCCTTTTTGGTATTCAACCAAACCAACCGTCAAGTGAACTTCTTCATCTACTTCTGCTTGGCTTGATGCAATAGAATAGAGACGCGGTGTCAGCTTACGTAACAAGCCAATTAACTCATCAGCCGATAGCTTAGTTTTCTTCTCAGCTAAAACATCGACAACTTGAGTATTACCCGCGTATTCACGAAGCTTGTCTTTATCTTCCACCAGCTTGATTAACTTCTTGCTGCCCGATAACTCAGCAAACTTAGTCACAAGTTGAGGGTTTGAAGTGGTAATCTCAAATTTACTCACTAGCGCACTATGGATAGATAGATTCTCACCATCGACATCGACACTTTCGATACCCGATAACCCAACCTTAGAAAGAATCTGATTTGCGAGTTCTGAACTGTTTTCATACCATACGCCTAGCGCATCGCCGGGTTGGTAGGTAATGCCCGACTCATCAAGATCAATCTCGATATGACGAACATCTTTACCCGAGTCACGACCCGTGATCTTTTGACTGGTTAATAGTGTCGCTGTATATGGATTTTGTTTGGTGTATTGCGAATGACCGGCAGCTGCTTGGCCTACTGGTAACTGAACGATATCAGCCTCGGCACCTGTCGATAGCGTTTCTTGAACTTGTGATAACGCTTTAGCGCGCCATTCCGTTGCTGACTCTTCGTAATCAACATCACAATCAAGGCGATCGACAAACGATTTCGCACCAAGCTTAGCGAGGAAGTTATCGAAGTCTTTAGCCGTTTGGCAGAAGAACTCATAGCTTGAGTCACCTAAACCAATCACACCGTATTGTAGGTTTGATAATTTTGGCGCTTTCTTCGATTGTAGGAATTCATGCAACTCAATAGCGTTATCAGGGGCTTCGCCCTCACCATTGGTTGAAGCCACAAAAATGACGTGTGTCTCTTTGGCTAGGTTCTTACCTTTATAATCACTCGCATCGAAAAGCTCGACGGTGATACCTAAGGCTTTTGCTTCTGCCTCTAGCGATTCAGCGACGCCTTTCGCATTACCGGTTTGAGAAGCGAAGATAATGCTGAGCTTACCCGCTGGCTTAGCCGCTACTGCAGCGGCCGCTTGAGCGATTGGCGCAGCAGCACCGACAGGCTGAGCTTGGCTCACTCCCCAAAGGTAACCACTGACCCATGCCAGTTGCTGTGAAGACAGTTCAGAAACAGTTTGCTGAAGATGACCCAATTGTTGGTCATTAAGTGGTGCTGCTAGCCCAGGTAACTCATTAGCCCCAGACTGTGCATTATTATTTTGTGAAGACTCTTTCTTATTTAAAGACATGGTCACGACATCCCTAATCATTGCGTGACGATAGATTAACCACTCCTTTTAATAACAAGAAAGAATAGAAAAGTATGTTTTATAACTTTTTGGAAGTAAAAACCGATTGAAACGCAAATTGACTTACTGGTTTTCAATACGCACTTGCTGAAAGCCAACCGCCATTGCCGATTTAGATGCTAGGTCTAAATCCGCGTAATGGCACTCTTCACCATGAACATCAGTAAGCAGAACAAAGCCACCTCCCATATGGCGAAACTCCACAACCCAAGACCCTTCTTGAATTGAGGGCTCTATGATAGCTTCAACTAACAGGTTTTCTCTATATAAATTTCGTAATTCATTGAGTGTCATATTCCATCCCTTGCTTTGACCTCACTACATAGACCTTATAAGAATAGACGCAAATTGGCTCTCTGTATTAAGGATGGTCGAAAGTGATGAATGTGCTAACTAATTCCAGAAAGATATATACTCAAGTAACCAATAGATATAAAAAACGCCACTTAATAAAGTGGCGTTCTTAAAATTCGCTCTAAATTTGCTTTATATGGCCTAGAAGCGCACTTCAGCACCAGCAAACCAGCCATCGACCATAACAAAGCTCTTACCTAGTTCTGAGCTAAAGAACTCATCCGAATCTAAATCGATAACACGGTAACCACCACGCAGGGCAATTTCAGATTCTGATACAGGGATTCGGTACTGAACACCCGCCATCAAGTCAGTGCTCTTAATACCACTGCTATCACCGAACTCCATCGTACCAATGATATCGAAGTTGGTGTCCGGCACATTGATCTCTGCGTTACCGTAGAAGCTCCACGTGAACTCATCAAACGTCGATGTTTTCGCACCTGTTGCTTTTGGTTCAATGTAATTCGAGTTTGAGTATTGAGTAAACGTCACACCCGCATCGAAGTTCATCAGCTTGTGATCTAACAACGTGTAATAGAAGGTGTAATCGTACTTATCGAAAGCCAATGAATCTGCATCAACAGAAGTATAGCGAAAGCTAGCGTTTGGTAGCATCGGGGCATTATGCTCAAATGCGAAATACAACGAAGGTGAGTTAGAGTCATCATCTTGTCTAACTTCGTTTAGCTTTGTACTTCCCCACCACATATCGGCACCGACTTTAGCCGTGTAAGAAAACTCTTCTTCAGCAGACACTGCCGAGCTTAAAGATAGCATTCCCACTAAAGCAATTAATGGCATTTTATTCATTTGAGATAGCTCCAATTCCATATCGTTGTGCTAATTGTATGCACATTCATAGATTATTGGGGAAAATTCTACCACACATCTTAAATTCTAAAACGATAAACCGCTGACGAGTAAAGATTTGACGGCACGATGACCTTAGTAACGTCTCTGGTTAGAACTGTGTACAAAATTTTTGAAAAACCACACACCGATTGCAATCACGATCAACCAAGGCAGTAACTTAAACACGACGCCCATCATACCTAAGACCAACATGACTAATAACGCCACTCCGGTTGCAGCCAATACCGTCATAAACGTAATACCAGTGACAAGTAGAGTCGCAACGAAAATAAGAACAAATATTAATTCAAACATAATGGTCTCCCTAATGAGTTAATGACCTATCTTTCCTACTTTCTAACATTGCAGCTTCCATACCAAGTATGCCAACCCTATAAAATCCTTATTTATCAGATAAATAAAAAGCCACACATCTTCATGCGTGGCTTTTCGGAAACTTATAGTGGTAAATTTAACCTCTAGTGGCGAATTTAGCCTTAAGTTTTTAACTTAGAGGGAGCTTAAACATTTAGCTCTTTAGGGATCTTAGCCAATGCTGTTTGCATCACTTCAATACCTGCACCTTTCTTATGTGCGTTTTCACTGATGTAGCGACGCCATTGTCTTGCGCCCGGCATGCTTTGGAACAAACCAAGCATATGACGAGAGATGTGTCCTAAGCTTGCACCATTTGAAAGCTCACGCTCAATGTACGGGTACATTTCTTCAACCACTTGTGAGCGCTTCTTAATTGGCGTGTCTAAACCAAAGATCTGCTGATCAACTTCAGCCAAGATAAACGGGCTATGGTAAGCCTCACGACCGATCATCACACCATCAAGGTGTTGCAAGTGCTCTTTAGTTTGCTCAAGAGTAGTAACGCCACCATTCACGGCAATCACCAGATCAGAGAAATCTTTCTTGATTTGGTATGCACGATCGTAATCTAGCGGTGGGATCTCACGGTTCTCTTTCGGGCTAAGGCCACTCAACCACGCTTTACGCGCGTGAATAGTAAATTGTTCACAGCCGCCTTTTTCAGAAACCGTCGAAACAAACTTAGTTAAGAACTCATAAGAGTCTTGGTCGTCGATACCAATACGCGTTTTCACGGTAATTGGAATATCAGTGACTTCTTTCATCGCCGACACACAATCTGCCACCAGCTCAGGCTCAGCCATTAGGCAAGCACCAAAGCGACCGTTCTGAACTCGGTCTGAAGGGCAACCGACATTAAGGTTGATTTCATCATAACCACGCTCACCAGCAAGCTTGGCACACGCCGCCAAATCAACCGGGTTTGAACCACCGAGTTGAAGTGCAAGAGGATGTTCTTGCTCGTTATATTCTAGGAAGTCGCCCTTACCATGTAAGATCGCGCCCGTTGTTACCATTTCCGTGTACAGAAGAGTCTGCTGAGAAAGCAAACGGTGAAAGTAACGACAGTGGCGGTCAGTCCAATCGAGCATGGGTGCAACGGATAAGCGGTTAGCCGCGTATTTACTAGTATTGTCAGGTTTCATAAGGTGTTACTCGAAATCTATACACTGTATATATATACAGCAATTTGCTAGAGTTGCCCCAAACTCACCCTTTCAGTACGCATATAGTACGTATCGATGGAGTAGGACGAATGGCATCATTTAGCATTAAAAAAAGAACACTAAAAAGCGGTGAATCACGCTTCACAGTGGACATTGTAGTCAAAAAGAATTCGGCGATTATACACAGGGAATCGAAAACATTCAGGAAAAAAGAACTCGCTAGAACCTATGCAAACAAGCGGGTTCTTGAGCTAGAAAACCCTGACGAATCCGGACAGAAATCCGTACCGCTGTACGTACTTCTGGACAAGTTTATGGAAGAGCCTGATTTATGGGATAAAACAGGGCGAACGAAGCAATACGTTATCAAGCTTCTTCGAGACTGCGACATATCCAAGGTTGAAAGCGACAAGCTAAGAACTAGCGATTTAATCCAACACTGTAAAAACCGGAAAGGTGGAGGAGCTGGCGGTGCAACGGTCTATCACGATGTTGCTTACCTCCGTTCTGTAATGAAAAAGTCTAAGCCTGTCTTCAACGTCGACACCAATCACCAGATATTTGATGAAGCCGTACCCGTCCTGATTGATATGGGATTAGTCGGCAAGAGTCAGAAACGAACACGTCGCCCAACGTCTGAAGAACTAAAACTCTTAAAGCTTGGATTAGAACAACGTGAATCTTTCCGGCCAAACGGCACAACTCGAACCCCATTCACCGACATTCTTGAGTTCAGCATTCTTACTTGTATGCGAATAGGTGAAGTCTGCAAGCTGCGTTGGGAAGACCTCAACCAAGAACATAAAACGATACTCGTCAGAGACAGAAAAGACCCAAGGAAGAAAGAAGGCAATCACATGATAGTGCCCTTGCTTGGTGAATCATTTGAGATCGCACTAAAACAACCGAACAAAGGCGAGCTTATTTTCCCGTACAACTCACGAAGTGTTAGCGCAGGCTTTCAACGAGTTAGAAACGAGTTAGGTATTGAAGACTTGAGGTACCACGATTTACGCAGAGAGGGAGCAAGTCGGTTGTTTGAGAAAGGCTACTCTATTGAAGAAGTAGCGCAGGTTACAGGACATAGGAATTTAAATATCTTATGGCAGGTTTACACTCAGCTGTTTCCGCATAAATTACATACAAAACATCTAAAGTAAGGTTGATTTCACTTTGTTATCTTACGGTAAAATAACGTACAAATTAGTTGACTTTTTATCCTATGCAGACGAGAATCCATTTTGTACGGAGAGTGACCGTACAAAATTTTATTCATAAAATAGTTAACCAAATAGATAATATTCCATTTAGGTATATACATATAGTTGGAGTTTCCGCTGCGCGTTAAGGCGCAAGGAGTAAAAGATGAGTGCATTAAAAAAAGAGAGAGTTGAATTTCGCCTATCTGAAAGTGAAAAAAGCGCTTTAGAAGAAGCAGCGCTACTTTCAAATACTACAGTTAGTAAATTTGTATCAGAAACAACAGTAGCTAGAGCTCAAGAAGTTATTAGCGAGAGAAAAAGGTTACAAATACAAGCAAAGCAATGGGATTCTGTCATGGAAGCGTTAGAAAATCCTGCAGACCCTACAGAGCTGATGCAAGAAATTATCGGAATGTCATTGGAGGAAACTTGGACGGTAAAGATCAAAAATTAGAAGTCGAACGCTTTGATCCTGAAGCAACGTATGATTTTACGCAATTTGATTGTGGTGTGTGTTCGTTAAATGAATATTTAACGAAGAACTTAGCTAAAGAACACGAACGAAGGGTTTCAATCCCGCACCTATGTGTCACACAAGGTGAAGAAGGACAACCGAAAAGAGTTGTCGGTTATTTCACTTTAGCTAGCAGTTCGTTTGAAAAGAAACACATATCAAACAAAGAAAGACGTAAATTCCCCTATAGTTCAGTTCCTTGCATACTGCTAAGTAAAATAGCAGTATGTAAGTCTGTTCAAGGGCAGGGTCTAGGCAAGTGGCTTCTTGGTCGAGCAATCCGTCAAGCATTCCTTTCCTCAAGAGATGTAGGTGTATACGCATTATTTCTTCATGCCAGAGAAGGGCGAGAAGAGTTCTATATAAAAGCGGGGATGATCCGCTCAAAAGAACAACCTAATATGTTTATCTACTCTTTGAAGCAATATGAGAACAGTTTGAAGAAAAAACTGCTAAATTCATAAGCTTAATTAACTTCTCAGATAAGCGACCTATAATAAGGTCGCTTTTTCATGCTTGTAATCATGTTGAAGTTCAAACTTTATTTTGTTCTTTCAAGCCGAATTAATCTCTCATCCATCTTTTCCATCATCAGGCGCAGCCACTTCACATCTGTTTTGAGTGTGATACCTACACCTACACCTACACCGCTAGATAAGGCACTGACCACAGCGATTATTAGTGTTTGATACTCAGCCATTACTTAAACTCATTGCGTAGGGTTTCCCATAGGCCAAATACTATTGGAGCACTTGCGCCAATAATGCCACCGAATTGAACACCGTCTGCCGATACGCTCGCGGTGATAAGTTCAGGGTGACCAGCTACCAAAGCAGCTCCCGCGCCAAGTAACGCTAAACCCTTTTTAGTGGAAGGAGCAGATCATTTTCTTCTGTTCACTTTCTATGACGCGGACTTAAATAACCAACTTTTCAAGTTCGATTCGGTGAGAGGCTTTTCCTTTACTGTGCTTTACCCATAAACGCTTTGGTTGGTATCCATTGGCACGGACCTCAACATCATAATTACCCTCTGGCAATCGCATACCGGCTTGGTACCTAGGCTTAATATTCATTATTCGAACCTTAAAACCCGGTTGGTTCTGTGCATTTGAATTGATGTACATAGGAAACTCCGTTTGGGCTTCATTATTGTTTTTAGCTGAACTCACCGGTTCGCTCTCAGCACGCTGAGTTAAATAACGAGCAAAAACACCATCCAACTCCGCTACCGAATGCTCCAAAGAGGCAGAAAACCCATCAGTAATACGCATACTTTTGTCTATTTGAGCGCCAAGTGGATGAATCAACGGTTGAGTATGTATCACCCAACGAACGGCATAAGAAGCCGACGGAGATAGTGTGTCACTGACTTGCTCTAAGAAAAAGCCAATCGTTGAGTCCGTTTGAGTGTACTTGGATGAAAATACATTCACAGGCACAACAAGAATAACGAATATGACGATAAACGAGCTGCCTATATTCAGAGCCTTGCTCTTCAAGTTCGGTGCTGGCTGTGGTTTATGGTAATTCATCAACACGATAAATTTTCCTGGCAGCTTAAACACCGTTAGGACAACGAGAAATAGCGATAGTCCCATTGATATTGGCGGCACAATGATAGAACGCAATGCCGCTTTGCCTTGTTCAGCATAAGGGCCATCATCAGCAAACTGAGCGCGTGACGCCTCAATATAACCTAGCCAATAATCTCTCTCACGCCTCACATTTGGAACAATAACCTGTTGGTAAAATTGCTTATTATTCCACGTCGCCATCATGGGCTCGACGTAATAACGTTCGCCCATACGATTCTTTATTTGTTGCTGAACTTCGGCTACTTTTTGAAAATCATTCCAAGATAAGTTCGGTTCAATGTCGTAACCCCGCTGCTTTGCCTCGGCATGCCAACGAGCTTTGGTGTCCTTCATAACTTTGTTTCTGACTGCATTTTTAAACACGCTAATTTGGTTTATTTGCCAATTGGAGTCTAAATGGATCCCCTTTCGATGAACTTGAGTACGAACCTTACTTGCTGTTGTAGAGTGGGAGCGAAACTCCGACATAGAGTCGATTCCCATAGGATAACCGGTCTCTTTTAAGAACTGTTTTTGCCACACTGCCAGTATTCGTGGTGTGTAATGAGCGACACTATTGGTATACGTTTTATCTTGAATGGCTTCTCCAGCTTGCCCTGTCGCCTGCTCAATACCGGCTTGGATAACTGATAAGCCTAGAGAACCGAATGCTTCCCCCCAAGATGTTTCACCTTTCGTTCGTCGAAAGGTTTTCTCTAACCAATAATCCATCGGTTGGTGGGGAATCGAGTTATCTTTTAATAAGCGTTCATAGCGATCTTCAATGCGGCTGATACAATTGGCTCTTGAGCTTCCTTTGCGTTTATAACAGCGTTCTTTATCATCAAATAGGTCAAAAATAGGTTGTGCAACTCTTTGTGCTCTCGCCTCTGCTCTCGTTAAATAGGCCTTACTCGCCTGTTGATAATCACGATACCCCGTCGCGACGGTCGACTCGACCTCTTCCCACGCTTGATTGGCCTTTTGATGGCGAGACTCTACCGTCTGATTATACGCACCAACATGTTTTTGATATTGATGCCACGATTGCTGAACTTCACTCCGTAATACTTTATAGTTCGCATAGTGCTCATCGAAATTGGCGTTTGCTCGATTTTGAATATAACGATCCAAAATTTGAACTTTCTTATCATCAATATGACTTAAGAATGCATCATTGCTGTAAACCAACCCACCGATCAAAGCGAGAAAAGTCATTTCTGACGACTCGGTACTCGCCTCTGAGTTATAAGGGATCCCTTCGATATTAATCGCATTCATCGCTAAACTAGATCGCAGTACAGAGGAAAAGAAAGCCTCCTGTCTCTGCTTTGCACTACTCGGTTCAATCAACCATTTATCTATTACCGCCTTTTGACCAAAAAAAACCGTTGGCCAAACCAAAGCTGTAATCACGACCAACGATGAAATAGCGCGAAACTTCGTCGTGGTCAGCCATCCTTTAAGTAGAAAATCCGCAACAATTAAAGTCACCCCGATCCCTGAGATGGTTCGGCCAAATAGCTCCGTTTTATGTAATTGAGCATCACTAACATCGATTCCACCCGCAATTTCAACCAACTTGGCGTTGAAAGCGACTTCAGGAAAAAGATAAAGAAGTGAACAAAAAAACAACAAAACAGCCAACCATTTCGGCTTCTTATTATTTGTGGTTATTACGTCCTGGCTAGGAACTGGTTTCATCTTAACGCTTCCATAATTTGTCTATCCCTGTTCTCATCAAACATCATTTTTCTGTCGGCATCGAAATGCTGATCGCATCGTTACTTAAATTTAAATCTTCATCTTGAATATCAAACAGCACTGCTGGCTTCGCGCTCTGCGTTGTTTGCGTTCTTTTTTTCACACCTTTCACGCTAGCAGGCTTGGAATATGACACACTCCTAATGAGACCTCGGTTAGTGATGTAATGGCCATCTTTGAGGTAATCTATTTGTTCATAGAGTCGGTGAAAATCAGCGTCATTGGGTAGGCCAGCAACGGTTTCGCCTGCTAACGTTGTGGGTTGGTAGCCATTTGATTGAACGACAAGCTGTGGAGCAAGCTGCTGACAAATAGAGAACTTACTGGTATCCATGATCGCCTCATCTGGCAGAGGTCGACCTGCCTTAGCTAACGAGACCAATTGATCTTGGTGGTAATCCGTTCCGTTAATCGTATAAGTCACCACCTTCATGCCTTGCGCTTTCGCACGGCTGTAAATTGTCGCATATTGTCGGTAACTTCTTATATCAACATGTAATCCACTATTGGGGCCAAGTATTCGTTTTACCGTTTTAGCGGAATGTTTGGGCTTATGCTTACGATAACGCCCCTCCATAGCAAAGGCGCGATCGATATTCTTTTTATTTTTCTGATAATAATCATCAGAACCCATGCCTCGTTTTGCATCCCGCTTAAACTGAGCAACCGACGCCGAATGAGGCTCCCATACATACCCAAGATAAACACTTGAATTGATTTCCCGCATTTTTTTCAGAACGTCCATATCCATTGATGAATAAAAATAGTTTCTATAGGGGAGACTTTGTCTGGCCATTTCGTCGAGTTTAAACAAATCTTCCATGGAGCCATCTGATGTTTTTATTTCAATATTAAGGGGTTGTTCAATCGTTGCGTAATGGTACCAATCATTCACGGCTTCATTGAAATAAGCGGGACGATACCCATCTAATGTTCCGTCAGGGCTCCTTCCACTCAGAGAGTTCCACTCACTACTCTTCATACGACTCACGCGATATCGCTTACCATCACTACGAGCGGTTGCTCTTCCTGTTTCTATGTCGTGATGTACAACCCAATCTTTATCACGCGTCAGCATCACATCAATTTCTGCTCCATCAAAACCACTTACCGCCGCCATTTGAATCGCATTACGAGAGTTTTCAGCATAATTAGAGCTGCCACGGTGGGCGATAACATCAATAGGGCACTGTCCTTTGATGTAAGAGATATCCCCTCCCATGGTTTGATAAAGATTGCGCGATTTTAACGCCAACTGCATATCACGAAACATTTCTCGCCCCTCTGCTGAGTTATGATTCGAGATTAGTTTTGCATCTGCAGGTAATCCAAGCCCTCGCTCCAAGGTTGGTTGTGGTGGTGTTACTTTATCTGTAGATGAACATCCCTGAATAAGAGCAATAGTAGTGACAAGCAGCCCTCTTGAAAGCGTGGTTACACGTGAAGGTGGTGAAAACATGAGATCCTTATCCGTTGGTAGCTTATATGTGACATAACTGGGTTTCACACGCTGAGCACGACAAAGTCGGCCTCCAAGCACGGAGACCGCAAAGTGCTAATATATGATGACTCCAACCATTGATTTCGATTGTTGATATGTTGTTGGAGTGGACGTATTTAATGGTTCAATTTGATTGAAAGCAAAGGCTCAAAAACTCATAAATACAAATCATGATTACATTATTTCATCAAATAATAATTGAATAAGCCCTTGTTCATCTGGGATGTCATACCCCTTTCGACATGGATAAGCCAAACCATCTGTGAAGTTCAAAAACGAAAAGCTATTGTCTATGCTTTCGCTCCCCTCTTCATCCTGCCATGGTTCAATAGTACTGTTCTGTTTAGTCACGATATAACCACACGAATTGACAGGCATCTCGGTCTTACGATTTAAGACTATCTTATGATTGGAATTATTGCAGTGATTTACTCGAATCTTACCGGCTAACGCTAGATATATCGCCCCTGCGGCGCCCAAAAGCAAAGTATGGCCGATAACTTTACCTGTCGCACTCGCTACGGCGATTCCAACATTAGCAGTCGCACTCGCGATGCTTTGACCTCGGTTTCCATAACGGTCTGTAGAATACACGTAATCCACGCTATGTTTTCTTTCAACGCGAGCACGTTGTCTGACAGGAGTATGGTTTATGTACTCTTGACCACCAAAAGCATCAAAGTTGTGTATTAATACCGGAACACAATGATAAGTTTCTCCATTCCAGTTCACTACACGAGCCTTCATTTGCCATGGATAATACTCTTCATCTAAATATTTCTTACATAAAGCTGGTAACAAATGGCTAAGTAACGCTGTGTTGTGATCGCTCTGCGCCATGTTGTACAGTCCTTGCGTTATTGATCGGGCCTGCTCTTGATCTCCTGATCTTGCGGCAACGATAAAGAGAATGACCTCGCCCCAAAAAGTATCGTTGATCAAGTAGTCAACCGGCAAATTATCGATTTCGATTAAAGCTCGTGGAACATCTTCATCGGACAAAGCCTCCAATACTGCAGACAAGTGATGCACGCGATCTTGAGGCTTTGCAATAGGTTCGTAATATGCGTCCCATCGTTCAACAAAGGTCTTCCAACGCATTATTTTTTTAAACTCCTCAGTTACTCCTTCCGTGGTGAGTAACTTAGGTTCAATATATTTTGCAATGTGCTTTTTATGACCGTCTCGCTTTTTCATCGCCTTTGTGTAAATTTTGCTATCAGACTTGAATAAGTGCAGTGCTAAACCATAGCTTTCATACCATTCACCAAGGTTAAGATGACTACTTTCTAATGAAGCTTTAGCCAAAGCGTCAAAATGCTTTTTCATTTTATTCCCTTCCAATTTGACGACTTAAATAAAGATAAAGGCGATGACTAAAATAATAGCTGCGGCTATAGCCAGTTTGATGTATAGCTCATTTTTTTTAACTCTTGGTTCTTCCACTTCTTCAAGCTTATCCCTCATGGCCTTAAAGTCATCCAAACGTTGTTGATAACGTTTTTCTCTTTGATTATAGATGGACAACAGTTTCAGAAATGATTCTTTGTTTACTTGCTCCACAGCTTAACTCCAAGAATTTGAAATTAAAGACTAAAACTCCAATACACCATGACAAGCTCATGTTGACAGGAGGGGTCAATAGTCTTCTTCTAGTCTATATTAGGCATCGACTTTAGCGAATAAGGAACAATATGCGATAAGAAATGTGATTTAAAACAGCACATTATTGTAAGAAAAATTAATTGAGCTAAATTGAACTCAAATGAAGATGTCATATCAACTTTACCTCATACTTTTTTATAAACCCATTCACCAGATCTCTAATTCAACCTCATTAATCAGTTATGCCTTGAGTCACACTGTCATTTTGAGTTACCTTGTCTTATTCAAAGTCGTGGGTCACAATACGCTCTGTACCTGACTTTAATAGAAATCATTGGCTCCCAAAACGTAGTAACCTAGAAATAAGGTTTGATTAGGGATGTCCGATTGAATGGTGAAAAATTTGGACCACACATTAATAGAGCAAGTTGAAGGGATATGCGCATCGCGAGGCGTTAGATTAACACCTCAAAGAAAGCGAGTGTTTGAGCTCATTTTCTCTAATAAAAAAGCCTCCAGTGCTTATGAATTATTAGAGCAGTTGAAAGTCAGTGAACCGCAAGCCAAGCCACCTACTGTTTATCGCGCTTTGGATTTCTTGCTGGAACAAGGTTTCATTCACCGAGTTGAGTCAACCAATAGCTTTATATGCTGCTGTTCTTGCAATGCCCATAAACATTTCTCTCAACTACTGATCTGCGATAAATGTGGCACAGTGGTAGAACTGCAAGACGATGCGCTTGTTACTCTACTCGCTAGTAACGCTGAGAAGCACGGTTTCCAATTGACAAATCAAGTCATTGAATCGCATGGCATTTGCCAAACTTGCTCCTCCGATATGAAAGAATAAGATTATAGAAGAACATTATGCGCGCTGAATTTGTAAACCCGTTTTTAGCTTCTTTGATGAACGTATTAAAAACGATGGCTTCTCTAGAATTAAAGCCACAAAAACCAAGAGTTAAGAAAGATGAGATCGCTCGTGGTGATGTATCCGGCCTAATTGGCATGGTGGGTACACAATCTCGTGGTTCAATGTCGATCACCTTCGATGAAGGTCTCGCTCTTGAAATCATGGAAAACATGCTAGGTGAACGCCCAAACGGCTTGAACGAAGAAGTCACTGATATGGTCGGTGAAATCACCAACATGGTGACTGGCGGTGCGAAACGTATTCTTGCGGAAAGCGGTTTTGACTTCGATATGGCAACACCAATCGTGGTTTCCGGTAAAGGTCATACGATTCGTCACAAGTGTGATGGGGCAATCATCATCATGCCTTTCTCATCTCAATGGGGTAATGCTTTCATCGAGATCTGTTTCGAATAACAGCTGTTTATTTCTAGCAGTACTGAGTATCAACTCAAAGAAGGTTGGCATCATGCCAGCCTTTTTTATTACCTGCGATTTAACCAATGCTTGCTATACAGATACAAAAGCGCCAACCCGAAGGTTGGCGTTTTTTTGGTGCTATCAACTCAATTAAGCTTTAAGCGCTTTAAATGCGTTGATTAGACCGTTAGTTGAGCTGTCGTGAGACGTTACTTGAGCATCGTCAGCAAGCTCTGGAAGAATTTGGTTTGCTAGTTGCTTACCAAGTTCTACACCCCATTGGTCGAAGCTGAAGATGTTCCAGATAACGCCTTGAACGAAGATCTTGTGCTCGTACATCGCGATTAGGTTACCTAAAGAGCGAGGGTTGATTTGCTTAACAAGAATAGAGTTCGTTGGACGGTTACCTTCAAATACTTTGAAAGGTACAAGCTCAGCCACTTCTTCAGCTGTTTTGCCAGCCGCTAGGAATTCAGCTTCCACTGTCTCTTTTGTCTTACCGAAAGCAAGCGCTTCAGTTTGAGCAAAGAAGTTAGACATTAGCTTCTGGTGGTGATCAGATGCTGGGTTGTGGCTGATAGCAGGAGCAATAAAGTCTGATGGGATCAGCTTAGTGCCTTGGTGAATCAGTTGGTAGAAAGCGTGCTGACCGTTTGTACCTGGTTCACCCCAGATGATAGGACCAGTTTGGTATTCTACTGGATTGCCGTCACGGTCTACAAACTTACCGTTTGATTCCATGTTGCCTTGCTGGAAGTAAGCTGCAAAACGGTGCATGTACTGGTCGTAAGGTAGAATTGCTTCTGACTCAGCGCCGTGGAAGTTGTTATACCAAATACCGATAAGCGCAAGGATTACTGGAATGTTGCTTTCAAACTCAGTTGAAGCAAAGTGGTTATCCATCTCGTGAGCACCTTCTAGTAGCTCAACGAAGTTATCGAAGCCAACAGATAGTGAGATAGAAAGACCGATTGCAGACCATAGTGAGTAACGACCACCAACCCAGTCCCAGAATTCGAACATGTTGTCAGTATCAATACCAAACTCAGCGACCGCAGTTGCGTTAGTTGATAGTGCTGCGAAGTGTTTAGCTACGTGTGCGTTGTCACCCGCTTCAGCCAAGAACCAATCACGTGCAGAGTGCGCGTTAGTCATTGTTTCTTGAGTCGTGAATGTTTTAGATGCCACTAAGAATAGCGTTGTTTCTGGGTTAAGAGGCTTAAGTGTCTCAACGATGTGAGTGCCATCTACGTTAGAAACGAAGTGCATGTTTAGGCGAGTTTTGTATGGCGTTAGTGCTTCAGTCACCATGTATGGACCAAGATCCGAACCGCCGATACCGATGTTTACAACATCAGTGATCTCTTTACCTGTGTAACCTTTCCACTCACCAGAAACGATGCGGTGTGTGAACAGTTCCATTTTTGCTAGTACAGCGTTAACTGCTGGCATTACGTCTTTGCCGTCAACCATTACTGGCTTGTCGCTACGGTTACGTAGAGCAGTGTGAAGTACTGAACGACCTTCAGTCTTGTTGATTGCATCACCACCGAACATTGCTTCGATTGCAGACTTAACTTCAGTCTCGTTCGCAAGAGCAAATAGGTGCTGCATAGTTTCAGCATCGATAAGGTTCTTAGAGTAATCCACTAAGATGTCAGAACCGAAACGAGTAGAAAAGCTCTCGAAACGCTTTGCATCTTGAGCAAACAGCTCTTTCATATCCATATCTTGAGCAGACTCAAAATGTGCCGTTAGAGCTTTCCACGCTTGTGTTTGCGTTGGGTTGATATTTTTCAACATGGTATCTATCCCGATGTTACTGTAGGTTTTATTCTAAACGTCACCTGGGTGATGAATAGAACCCCCGATTAGGCGAAAGTTTATATTTTTCTGTGATGACCAAACCGCGTCACCACTGAAAGATTCTTTGTAATTTTTTTTCACGACGTATTATGCCGCATATGAAGAGCTGTACCTTGAGATAAATCAGGATTAGATTTCCTGACAGAAGAATCGGTACAGACTCTAGCTCTAACATAATTAAATGTGAGCGATACCTGATAAATTCAAGTTCAAAAGATAGCGTTAAACCACTTTTTTTCCAAATACATTATAAAGGATGGCGTATGTGGATTCAGAAGACTATACACCTAAATGCACGAAAGCGTGGATTTCATCTCATTACTGATGAAATTGAACAACAGATACACGATATCAATTCTCTATCTGTTGGTTTATTACATCTTTTTATCCAACATACCTCTGCCAGCCTCACACTAAATGAGAACGCAGATCCTACCGTCCGTAACGATATGGAGTCGCACTTCAATAAGTTTGTCCCAGAGCGAGCGCCCTACTACAGACACACCTATGAAGGTGATGATGACATGCCTGCCCACATTAAAGCATCGACACTTGGCACCAGTGTGACAATACCAATTAGCAATGGTCGTTTAGCTTTAGGAACATGGCAGGGCATTTACTTAGGAGAGCACCGAGACTATGGTGGTAGCCGCACTGTAGTTGCTACGATTCAGGGAGAGTAGACTGCTTAAAAGCAAGATCTTCATAATAAAAACAATGCCTTCTTAATAAAAAAGAGTGGTGCATTTCCACGACCACTCTTATAAATACAGCGCTTGGCCTACTGTGGGCCAAATGCTTTAGAAAGGCTGGTTTATCATAACCCGAAAGGTCCCTTCATCACCGCCTCGCGCTAATTCCGCACGAACCACAATACCTTCCACTTGGAAACGAACCGCGCCGCCTAAGCTCCATTTCATGTCGGTATGAAGTGTTTTGATGTCATACTCATCAGCAACGCGCCCAACTTCAGCAAACGCCACCCATTGCCACCAAGGCAAATCGTAGTAGTTAATCAGTGGGATATCACCCAGTGGCTGCCAATCTGGAAGTACACGGTATTCTGCAGAGTAATGCACCGCCGAGCGTCCATGATAGCGACCTCCGGTGTAGCCTCGTAAGCGATACAAACCACCCAATCGAGCTTGCTCCGTTTCTGGTGGACGAGCGCAGTCTTGACCTGAGCAGTTATCCCAAGTGGGCGTATCAGCCGTATAGAAATCAAATGCCACGACTTGTTGATCGAATAAGTCCCCTAACGGACCTAAAGCAAAATACTGGCTGTTTTGGAAGGTCCACTTGAGCCACAAGTCATCATTAGACCAGCTTTCTGCTCCGGTGGTGAATTCTAAGTTAGTATGAGAGCCCTTGGTTGGGTTACGTGTGCTATCACGGTTATCCCAATCAAACGCCAAACTAAAGCCCGTCGCCTCTTCAGAATTGTTTAAGCCTTCTAACTCTCGGGAAATATAAAAAGGTGTAAAGACAATCGAGCTGACACCCGACTCAACGGGCGAAGCAAGGCTCACGTCTTTGATCGGTTGAAATGCCCCTAACAAGCCATATTCTGCAACATTGCCCCAAGGCAGCAGGTACTTAAACTCAAACTGATAGTTTTCTTCTAAGCCATCGGCAATGGTTTTGTCATCAATGGATGAATCATTATCGCCTTGAGAGCCAATGTAATACGGGTTGTCGTTGAAGCGAGCTTGATACATCTGAGTGCTGAACAGTACGCTCTCAGACAATGCAAAATTAAAGGCTGATAAGAAACCGACGTAGCTATCTTTATCTGAATAAAGTGCCATACCAAACAGAGCGGCTTGAGGTTGCCAAACCCCCTTTGCGACACCCGCAACCCCAAAGGTGTTACCCATGGTTTCGGTGCTGAAGTAGAAAGGGACAAAGGCTGAATCTTTTTCTTCACTCAAAGCAGAGGAAGAAAAGCTGACACCAAGTAGCGCCATCACTGACATCACTAAGTGTCGAGTCGTTCGCTTGAACATCATTTACTTTATAAGATCCATGATTACTTCACATACTCCATCGCAACACGCGAAGTCAGTTTAGTGACCAACTCGTAAGCGATAGTGCCAATATGTTCCGCCACTTCTTCTGAAGGTAAGTCTTTACCCCACAGAGTCGCTTCATCGCCGACTTTATCTGCCGCATCAGGGCCTAGATCAACCGTTAGCATGTCCATTGATACACGTCCTGCGATCGGTACTTTTCGACCGTTAACGAACACTGGAGTACCGTTAGGTGCAGTACGAGGATAACCATCACCGTAACCAATCGCGATAACACCAACCTTGGTATCACGTTCACTGGTCCAGTTTCCGCCATAACCCACACTTTCACCGGCTTTCACATCGCGAACGGCAATTAGGTGTGAGGTCAGGGTCATCACAGGCAAAAATCCAAGCTCTTGCGCTGATTTATCAACAAACGGAGAGACACCGTAAGATATGATTCCCGGACGAACCCAATCAAGGTGGCTGTCTGGCCAAGCGAGTAAACCCGCAGAGGCAGCAAGTGAACGCTCCCCTTCACAACCTTCAGTAAGCGACAAGAAAAGCTCTGTCTGTTCAACGGTGGTTGCTCTATCCAGTTCATCAGCACAACCGAAGTGGCTCATGTAACGTAGAGGTTTGGCAACATTCGCACATTGATGCAAACGCTCAACAAAGTTTTGGTATTGCTCAGGGCGAACACCTAATCGGTGCATACCACTGTCGACTTTTAGCCATACCACAACGGGTGTTTCCAAATCCGCATTCTCTAGCGCGCTTAATTGCTCTTCACAATGCACCACCGTTTGAATGTTATTGGTCACCAAGATTGGCAAATCGCCCGAAGAGTAAAATCCTTCCAGCAACAAAATAGGTTTAACAATGCCACCAGCACGAAGTTGTAACGCTTCTTCAATACGCGCCACACCAAAAGCATCAGAGCTTTTTGAATGCTTCGCTATATGCAGTAAGCCGTGTCCGTAGCCATTGGCTTTCACAACAGACATGACCTTGCACTGAGGAGCCTTCGACTTTATCTGGTTCAGGTTATGTTCGAGCGCGTTTAAGTCAATGCTCGCCGTCGCCGCTTTCATGTAAGTCATTAGCGATTACTCATCATCAAATGCAGGGCCTGCATAGTTATCAAATCGGGAGTGTTGGCCTTGGAACGTAAGACGAACAGAACCGATCGGACCGTTACGTTGCTTACCAAGGATGATCTCAGCAATGCCTTTCAAGGAACTATCTGGGTTATAAACCTCATCACGATAGATGAACATGATCAAATCGGCATCTTGCTCAATCGAACCTGATTCACGCAAATCCGAGTTTACTGGGCGCTTATCAGCACGTTGCTCTAGGGAACGGTTAAGCTGAGAAAGTGCCACAACCGGAACGTTGAGCTCTTTTGCTAACGCTTTCAATGAGCGAGAAATCTCGGCGATTTCAAGAGTACGGTTATCAGATAACGAAGGTACACGCATTAATTGAAGGTAATCTATCATGATCATAGAGATACCATCGTGTTCACGAGCGATACGTCGAGCACGAGAACGCACTTCTGTTGGCGTTAGACCCGAGCTGTCATCGATATACATATTCTTCTTATCCATAAGAATACCCATACTCGACGAGATACGAGCCCAATCTTCATCATCTAGCTGACCAGTACGAATCTTGGTTTGGTCTACGCGAGAAAGTGACGCAAGCATACGCATCATCAGCTGTTCGGCTGGCATCTCTAGCGAGAAGATTAAAACCGGTTTGTCTTGCTTCATCGCCGCGTTTTCACACAAGTTCATCGCAAATGTGGTTTTACCCATCGATGGACGAGCAGCAACAATAATTAAGTCAGAGCCTTGTAGACCTGCTGTTTTCTTGTTGAGGTCGTTGAAGCCAGTATCGACACCTGTCACACCATCTTGCGGCGTTTTGTATAGGATCTCGATACGTTCTAGCGTCTTCTCTAGAATGCTATCAACGTTTTGTGGACCTTCGTTTTCACTTGCACGGCCTTCGGCAATCGCGAAGACTTTACTTTCAGCAAGATCAACCAGCTCTTCCGATGTACGACCTTGAGGGTCATAACCAGAATCAGCAATCTCATTCGCGACACCAATCAGGCTACGAACAAGTGCACGTTGCGCTACGATATCCGCATACGCATTGATGTTTGCGGCACTTGGTGTGTTTTTCGCTAAGTCAGCAAGGTAAGCAAAGCCACCCACTTCTTCAAGTTGCTCACGCAGCTCTAAATGTTCAGAGAGTGTAATAAGATCCAGAGGAGAACTTTCTTCAAGGATATCCTTTACCGCTTCAAAGATCAGACGGTGAGGACGGCTATAAAAGTCTTTGGCCACAACCTTTTCGGCAACTGTATCCCAGCGTTCGTTATCTAATAACAAACCGCCAATAACAGATTGCTCAGCTTCTAATGAATGTGGCGGGACCTTGATGGCGTCCACCTGATCGTTGGCTGATTTCTGACTTTTGGTATCCACTATGACTACACTCAATAACTAATAATGATCGTTCATTATACCCAAGAACATCCGTTTGTAATCCGATCCTATGAGTTTGTTTTATTCTTCAGGAAGAATTTACCTATTGCTGACGGAATTAACCAAGGGTAGCATTACGATCCTGCCATTCACTCACTGTATAACTAGAGGTATGCGTGTCCAAATTATTGGCTCTGAGCACTGGTCTTCTAAGCACTGGTCTCCTGAGCGCTCCGATGGCCTTAGCTGATGATGCTAAAGACTCTGTTGATGCAATCCTCGACTCTATAGTAGTTTCAGAACCTACTTCTGAGCCGATCGTCGTTGCACCGACACCTGAAGAAAAAGATATGGATATCGCACCGAGTGATACAAGTGATACAAGTGATACAGAACTACCGAGCCCGCTAAAAACGGAAGTCGAATTTGGATATCAGTCGCATACTGGTAACTCTGATTCACGAGCGCTTAACGCACGCCTTAACGGTGAGTACACGGCTGGCCGTCATAGAACCAGTGGTGAATGGAAATACTACAACCTCTACAAAGATGGCGAAGAAGATAAAAGGCAATCGACTTACTCAGCTCAGAGTGACTACAAGTTAAGCCCTAAAACCTACCTTTACGGCAGTTTCAAAGGAGTCGACTCGAGATACAGTGCTTACTTTAAGGACTACACAATTTCGAGTGGTCTGGGTTACCAGTTTTCGAATACCGAAGAGTTTGTGTTGGAAGTCGAAGTGGGACCAGGTTTTCGTTACCAAGAACCGAACCTTGATGAGATTGATGATGATGACATCATCTTCCCAGAGATTGTTGAAGAGGCAATTTTCCGTGGCAACGTGAATACGTCATGGCAGGTGTTGAAGAATTTGCAGCTCAAGGCAGACGTGACGCTTGTCTCTGGTCACAGTAACCTAAAGTTTGATACTGAGTTAGAAGCCATCAACGATATTACTGACAATATCGCGCTGAAGATCGCTCACTCTCGCCAGTACCACGATAAAGTGCCTGAAGGCTTAAGCAAACAAGACTCTGTTCTATCGATCAACTTGCTCTTCCAGTTCTAATCTTAGGCCACCTCTAACCTTGAGAACAACTTGTTCAGCAATAACAGCTTATGGATCACCGTAAGCTTTTTACCTACTGTAGCCCTTCCTTGTACTTTCCTATATTCCAGACATAAAAAAACACCAGCCGAAGCTGGTGTTTAAAACTTTCAAAAGAAAGAATTCGTCTTGGTACTGAAATTACTCAGCTGCAACGATAGCGATTTTCGCAGTAGCAAAAACTTCAGAGTGAAGTTGGATGCTTACTTCGAATTCGCCGATGTTACGTAGAGCGCCTTCAGGTAGGCGTACTTCGCTCTTAGCTACTGCAACACCTGCCGCTGTAATAGCGTCAGCGATGTCACGAGTACCGATAGAACCGAATAGTTTACCTTCGTCACCAGCTTTAGAAGCGATTGTAACGCCTTCTAGAGTGTTAACGCTCTCTGCACGAGCTTCAGCAGCAGCTAGTTGCTCAGCAACTTTAGCTTCTAGTTCAGCACGACGAGTTTCGAACATAGCAACGTTGTCTTTAGTTGCCATAACTGCTTTACCCTGTGGGATAAGGAAGTTACGAGCGTAACCAGATTTAACGTTTACTTGGTCGCCAAGGCCACCTAGGTTACCGATCTTATCAAGTAGAATAACTTGCATTATCTTAGTCCTCTTAAACTATTATTAACTATTACCGATTACTGATGCTTGTCAGTGTACGGTAGTAGAGCTAGGTAACGAGAACGCTTGATAGCGCGAGCTAGTTGACGCTGGTACTTAGCGCTTGTACCAGTGATACGGCTAGGTACGATTTTACCAGCTTCAGTGATGTAGTTTTTAAGAGTTGCTACGTCTTTGTAGTCAATCTCTTGTACGCCTTCTGCAGTGAAACGGCAGAATTTACGACGACGGAAGAAACGAGCCATGGGCTATCTCCTGATCTTAAATTTAGTAAAGCGGTCTTTCACAATTATCGAAATAACTATCAATGACCTAAAACAAGTTGAGAATTTTTTAAGGCGTTAAGCCAAAAAAGAATTACTCAGCAGCTGCTTCTGGTTTAGCTTCTGTACGCTCTTCGCGACGAGGAGCACGCTCTGCACGCTCTTCTTTTTGCTTAAGCATAATAGATTGCTCAGTCACAGCGCCTTTAGTGCGCATGATCATGTTACGTAGAACTGCATCGTTGAAACGGAAAGCAGTTTCTAGCTCGTCAATCACTTCTTGACCAGCTTCAACGTTCATAAGAACGTAGTGAGCTTTGTGAAGCTTGTTGATTGGGTAAGCCATTTGACGACGACCCCAGTCTTCTAGACGGTGGATAGTACCGCCAGCTTCAGTGATAGAACCAGTGTAACGCTCGATCATGCCAGCAACTTGCTCGCTTTGATCAGGGTGAACCATGAATACGATTTCGTAATGACGCATTTGGTTGCTCCTTACGGATTATTAGCTTCCACGAGTGGCCCGGTCGTCCAGAGGAAGCAAGGAACTAAAGATAAATGACCGAGTTTTAAGGACGGCAAATGTTATAGAAAGAACCCGGTATTGGCAAGCGCTATTTGGTGAATAATGAAACAGTTTTTCTGTCGCCATCTAGCCATCCGACAAACCGATGGATTTTGCTATAACAGCCTAAAAAGAAACGCCCACCAGCAAGTGGTGAGCGCTAATAAATTCATAGACTTAAAGCAGCGTTAACGCATTACTGAGCTAAACGCTGTCTTACCGCTTCGAACAGGCAAATACCCGACGCCACAGAAACATTTAAGCTCGATACGCTACCTGCCATTGGAATCTTAATCAGATCATCGCAAGTTTCACGAGTTAAACGACGCATACCGTCACCTTCTGCACCCATAACTACCGCAAGAGGACCCGTTAGCTTCGCTTGATAGATATCATGCGTTGCTTCACCTGCCGTACCCACAAACCATACGCCCTGCTCTTGCAGTGCACGCATTGTGCGAGCTAGGTTGGTTACGCGCACGAGAGGAACCGTTTCAGCTGCGCCACATGCAACCTTGCTTACCGTTGCTGTTAACGGCGAAGAGCGATCTTTAGGTACGATAACAGCAGCGACACCTGCGGCATCCGCGTTACGTAGACAAGCGCCTAGGTTATGAGGGTCTGTTACGCCGTCTAGAACTAACAGCAAAGGCTGTTCGTGCTGCGCTAGGATATCGTCTAGGTGAGTTTCATTAAGCTGCTTAGCAGGCTTCACCTTAGCAATAAGACCTTGGTGATTCGCACCTTGTGCTTTTTCATCCAACGGCTTACGACCCATCTGTTGAATCGACACACCAAACTGTTGCAGTTGGTTCAGTAATGGAAGAAGACGCTCGTCTTGGCGACCTTTCAATACATACGCTTCGATAAAACGTGCAGGATCTTTTTCTAGTACGGCTTTCACCGCGTGAATACCGTAAATAAATTCGTTACTCATTGTCTCAACTTACTCTTATTGCTCAGAGATGAATGACATCAATGCCGATGTGTCCACCTCTGTGTTGTTCATTTCGAGAGTATGCGTCTTGTGCCTGATACTCTCGCATTAAAGTCATTTCACACTAAATCAGTAGGCGCTAAACCTAATTAGCAGAGCGCCTTATTAGCCTTAAGATTTATCAGTCTTAAGAGTTATCAGCCTTTGGCTTACGGCTTGCAGCACGCTTTTTCTTAGCGCGAGCTTTAGCAGCACCGGTTTTATTCGCTGGCTTTTTCTTCTTAGCAGGGCCTTCGCTGCTTCCGTCAGGTCGCTTAGTTGGCTCAACCATAGGCTTCGCTGATACACCTGGCTTATTACTCTTCACTGCTGAGCGCTTCTTGCTTTTCGCCTTTTTCATCGCTTCTGCTGCACGCTTCTTGGCTGTTTTGCCTTTGCCACGCGGCTGACGATCAGTGTCTTCTAAGTCAAAGTCGATTTGGCGAGTTTCTAAATTAACCGCAGAAACCTTCACTTTAACCGAATCACCCAAGCGGTAGATATTACCTGAGCTTTCACCCACTAGACGCTGACCAACAGCATCAAATTGGTAGTAATCATTCGCTAGCGCTGAGATGTGTACCAAGCCATCAATGTGCAGTTCAGTTAGACGAACAAAGAAGCCAAAACCAGTCACGTTGGCAATCACACCATCCATCACCTCACCGACATGGTCTTGCATGTATTCACACTTCAACCAGTCGTTTACTTCACGCGTTGCGTCATCAGCACGACGTTCAGTCATTGAACACTGCTCGCCGTAGAAGTCCATATCATCGAAAGTGTAGTGGTAACCACCAGTTGGCGTCCAACGTTCGCTGTTACGACCTTCTTCTTTCGCAATAAGGTACTTAATCGCACGGTGCAATAGCAAATCTGGGTAACGACGAATTGGCGAGGTAAAGTGAGCATAGCGTTTAAGAGCTAAACCAAAGTGACCCGCGTTATCCGCGTTGTATACCGCTTGCTTCATTGAGCGTAGCAGCATAGTTTGGATTAATTCACGATCTTCACGTTCATTAATCTGTTGCATCAGTTGTGCATAGTCTACTGGTGATGGCGACAGACCACCTTCCAGTGTTAAACCTAATTCACTTAAAAAGCTCTTGAAGCCCATTAAGCGCTCTTCGCCCGGAGTTTCGTGAACACGGTACAGAGCAGGCTCTTTCGCTTTCTCTACGTAAGATGCCGATGCGATGTTCGCCAGAATCATACACTCTTCGATGATCTTGTGTGCATCGTTACGAATTACCGGTTCAATACGGTCGATCTTACGATCCGCATTGAAGATAAACTTAGTTTCTACCGTTTCAAATTCAATCGCACCACGTTCGTCACGCGTTTTCTTAAGCACCTTATACATCTTATGAAGCTCTTCAAGATGTGGTACTTCAGGTTCGTAACGCTCACGTAATTCTTCATTGCCATCTAAGATCGCGCCTACTTTGTTATAAGTAAGACGAGCATGAGAATTCATTACCGCTTCGTAGTGCTTGTAGCCTGACAGTTTACCTTTGTCTGAGATAGTCATCTCACACACCATACATAAACGGTCTACCTGAGGGTTCAATGAACACAAACCATTTGAAAGCACTTCTGGCAGCATTGGCACGACTTGTGACGGGAAGTATACCGAGTTACCACGGTTAATCGCTTCTTTGTCTAGCGCTGTATCTGGGCGAACGTAGTAACTTACGTCAGCAATCGCTACCCATAGACGCCAGCCGCCGCCTTTCTTCGCTTCACAGTAAACCGCATCATCGAAGTCACGCGCATCTTCACCATCAATGGTAACCAATGGCAGTTTACGCAGGTCTACACGTCCTTCTTTTGCTTCTTCAGGAACATGCTCACCTAGGTTTTCGATTTGCTTATCTACCGCTTCAGGCCACTCTTGTGGGATCTGGTGAGTACGGATCGCAATCTGCGTTTCCATACCCGGCGCCATGTTTTCACCAAGAACTTCGGTTACTTTCCCCATCATGTTACGAGAACGACCACCGCGATCCGTAATTTCAATCACAACCACATTACCCATTCGAGCACCGCCTTTATGCTCAGTAGGGATCTGGATGTCGTGACTAATACGCGAATCATCAGCAACAACGTAAGAATGGCCGTACTCTAGGAAGAAGCGACCAACAAGTGGCGTTTTACGCTCTTCAAGCACACGAACCAAACGACCTTCACGACGGCCACGCTTACTGTTGTCAGTAGGCTGAACCAATACGTAATCACCGTGCATGATGGTTTTCATCTGATGATGCGGCAGCACGATATCATTGTCTTTACCCACACTGCCGTCTGGGCGAACCCAACCATGACCGTCTTTATGACCAATCACATAGCCTTTGATCAGTTCCATCTTCTCAGGCAATGCGTAGCACTGACGACGAGTAAAGATAAGCTGTCCATCACGCTCCATTGCACGCAAACGACGACGCAGCCCTTCATATTGTTCCTCTCCAGCAAGACCCAAAGCTTCGAATAGATCGTTGCGGTTCATCGGAATATTCGCGTCTGTTAGAAACGAAATAATGAACTCTCGGCTTGGTACTGGGTTATCGTAATTTTTCGACTCTCGGTCGGCAAAAGGATCAACAGTGGTTGTCGCTGTCGTATTTTCTGACGTTGGTGTGTTTTTTGACATAGGCGGGCCTGCTTAAGCAAGGAAGGTATATACCCCTAGTATATCTGATGCTAGGGGTAAGCTACAGATATGCTTTAGAAAACACTCAAATAACCTCAGATTGATACATATCTTCACTTTGTGAAACATCGCTTCATAGACGTGGATTATCATCAAAATTTCAAGCAAACGATAAAACAAACGTTTGCGCCATGAATGAAATACACTATTATCCACGCACTTTACCAACTCCTGTTCTGGGTATGATATGAAACTAAAACGCACTTTATTGGCTTCAGCTATGGCGAGCCTAGCGCTGTTCCCATTCGCAAGTTCGGCAATGGAAAAGGCTGACCTGATGATTACCGATGCGATGGTTCTAACCATGAACCAAGACAAAACGGTTTATGAAAGCGGTACTGTTGTCGTCAAAGACAACAAAATCATTGCGGTTGGTGATGCTTCACTAGAGAAGCAGTACCAAGCTAAGCAAGTGTTAGACGTTGATGGCGATATCGTTATGCCAGGTCTCATCAATACCCATACTCATGTATCAATGACAGTTTTCCGTTCGTTAGCCGATGATGTGCCAGATCGCCTGCACCGTTACATCTTTCCGCTAGAGAAGAAGCTAGTATCGCGAGACATGGTACGCATTGGTGCGAACATAGGTAACGTTGAAATGGTGAAAGGCGGTGTGACAACTTACGCCGACATGTACTACTTCGAAGATGAAGTCGCAAAAACCGTCGATAAGATCGGTATGCGTGCCATCCTAGGTGAAACGGTGATTAAGTTCCCAGTCGCCGACGCTGCCAACGCAGAAGAAGGCATTAAGTACGCGTTGAACTTCATTGAAGAATACAAAGATCACCCACGCATCACACCAGCGTTTGCCCCGCATGCGCCTTACACCAACACCACAGAGATCCTTCAGAAAATATCTAAACTATCCCTAGAATTAGATGTTCCAGTAATGATTCACCTTGCAGAATCACACCGTGAAGAAGAGAAAATCGCAGAGCGTTCTGATGGATTGTCCCCGGTTCAATACATGGACAGCATTGGCGCACTCAACAAGAACTTGGTGGGTGCACACATGATCCTTGTTGACGATCATGATATCGAACTGGTGAAGAAATCGGATATGGGCGTGGCTCATAACATGAGTGCTAACATCAAGTCAGCAAAAGGCGTATCACCTGCGCTTAAGATGTATGACGAAAACGTGCGTATCGGTTTAGGTACTGATGGCCCAATGTCTGGTAACACACTGAGCACCATTGATGAGTTCAACCAAGTCGCTAAAGTTCACAAGCTAGTTAACAAAGATCGTGCTGCGATGCCGCCGATCAAAGTGATCGACATGGCGACAATGGGTGCAGCAAAAGCGCTGCACATGGAAGATAAGATCGGCTCTCTTGAAGCAGGCAAACTGGCTGACATCATAGTGATCGATACTAAGGCGCCAAACATGGTTCCAGTCTACAACCCATACTCAGCACTGGTGTACTCAGCTAACTCAGGCAATGTTCGTCACTCCATCGTTGATGGCAAGATCATCATGCAAGATCGCGACATGCTAACGGTAGACGAAGATAAGATTCGTCAAGAAGCACTCGATTTCACCAAGGTTGTTCGTGAAACGGTGATTGAGTCTGGTGAGGTGGTTCAATAACGCTACCGAATTAGATAAACGGTTTTCCGTTCAGATCAAAAAAGGCCTCGCTGATGAATCTCAGCGAGGCCTTTTTAATACGAGTTTTTTAGATGATTAACGAGTGCAGTCATTAATCATCATTGCTCATTCAATAATCTGTCTTACCAGAATACGTCTCGACGTTTTGCTCGAGCAATAATATTGTCTGGCATTCTCTGTTCCAGACCGCTACGAAGCACAGTGATACGTCTGTGTTGTCTTTGATCTGCGGTTACCGAGTTATACAACCAACGGTAAGCATCTTCATAATCCAATGGGCTACCGTAGTCACGTAACAAGAGTTCCGCTAAGTGAATGCTCGCACTTAAGTTACCCATCGAGGCTGCTTCACGTAGATACGGAATCGCACGCTCTTGATCTTGTTGTACCAAAGTACCACGAGAGTAATAACGACCTAACTGCTCTAATGCAGCGGGTAAACCTTGATGTGCCGCGTTCTCCATATAGTAAAGGCCAAGCTCTACATCTTGTGGAACACACACACCCCAAGCCAACATATCACCGTATAAAAACTCATAAGAAGGCAAGCTAATACGCGTTGCACGAGCAACGATATCTTCAACTAACTGGCACTTATCAGCTTTCACTCGCTCTAGATGTTGATTATTTTCGATTAAATTAATCAGTTCAGCTTCTGTATATATTGGAACGGGCTCTCCCACATCAGCCAAATTAGCATGACTCAAGGGTGAGCTCAGCGCCATTATTAATGAAGCTGCCACAATTCGTAGCTTCATACCTGCACTCTATTATCTGTCGCTAAAGTTATCTATTGAGGAATGCAGAGGATTTCTACACGCACAAAACAGGGTGAACTTCACTTTCCATGATATCTGTATCGGCAATAACCCCGACGGCTTTAGACAAAACTTGCCGCTAATGGGCAATATTTTGCCTGATGACGCTTAAAAGATCACCATCAAAGAGTGAACGGCTAAATTGCAGGTATTAAAAAGCCGACTTAATAAAGTCGGCTTTTAGAAAACTATTTTATTATCAAAGCACTGTTCGTGCCTGGTAATCACTCAAGCGGGCATTAAGCGCCGTATGGGTGAACCTTGATGATAGTTTCGTTACGATCTGGGCCAGTTGATACGATATCAATTGGAACGCCAGTTAGGTCTTCGATACGCTTGATGTAATCTAGAGCAGCTTGTGGAAGCGCGTCGATAGATTTAGCACCAAATGTGTTTTCAGACCAACCAGGCATTGTTTCGTAGATTGGCGTCGCTTCTTCGAATGACTCAGCAGCCATTGGAGAAACTTCTAGGATAGAACCATCTTTCATCTTGTAACCAGTACAGATTTTTAGTTCTTCTAGGCCATCTAGAACGTCTAGTTTAGTTAGACACATACCAGATAGAGAGTTGATTTGGATTGCACGACGCATAGCAACAGCATCGAACCAACCAGTACGACGTAGACGACCAGTTGTTGCGCCAAACTCGTGACCAACATCGCCTAGGTGTTTACCAACTGGGTCTTGCTTCTCAAGGCCATCGTATAGCTCAGTAGGGAATGGACCTGAACCAACACGAGTACAGTAAGCCTTAGTAATACCAAGGATGTAACCGATGTGACGAGGACCGAAACCAGAACCTGCAGCAACACCACCAGCAGTCGTGTTAGAAGACGTTACGTATGGGTAAGTACCGTGGTCGATATCTAGTAGCGTACCTTGAGCACCTTCGAACATGATCTTGTCGCCGCGCTTACGTGCTGCGTCTAGTTCGTCAGTTACGTCGATAACCATCGCAGTTAACATATCTGCGTAGCTCATCGCTTGCTCAAGAACTTCTTCGTAGCTTACTGTTTCAGCTTTGTAGAAGTGCTCTAGTTGGAAGTTGTGGAATTCCATCACTTCTTTTAGCTTCTCAGCAAATGCTTCTTTATCGAAAAGGTCGCCAACGCGTAGACCGCGACGAGCAACTTTATCTTCGTAAGCAGGACCGATACCACGACCCGTTGTACCGATAGCTTTAGCGCCACGAGCGATTTCACGCGCGTTGTCGATTGCAATGTGGTACGGAAGAATTAGAGGACAAGCTTCAGAGATGAAAAGACGTTCACGTACTGGAATACCGCGATCTTCAAGAGGCTTCATTTCTTTTAGAAGTGCGTCAGGCGATAATACTACACCGTTACCAATAACACATTTAACGTTATTACGTAGGATGCCTGATGGAATTAAGTGAAGAACGGTTTTTTCACCGTCAATTACAAGTGTGTGACCTGCATTGTGACCGCCTTGGTAGCGAACCACGTATTTTGCATCTTCAGTTAAAAGGTCAACGATTTTACCTTTACCTTCATCACCCCATTGGGTGCCTAGAACGACTACGTTATTTCCCATCTTTCCAATTTCTGTTGCTAATTAAAAATGGATTCTAGCACTGAATCACACTTCTTGCAGTCACTTTTTGTTCATAAACGTTAACGCTGTACAAAAATAAACCAGCCATAACTGGGGGCAGATGTGTAAAGATACTGATATCATTGCTTTTTTACAGACAAAAGGCAGAACCATGTCTCAATCAATTTGGCTCGCTATTGGGCTCGTACTTATTGTGGAAGGGCTCGGCCCCTTGATTGCACCCAATGGCTGGAGAAACATGGTCGCGCAACTGAGCGAGCAACCAGACACGCAACTGCGCCGCATTGGAGGCTGTCTTGTGGTGGCTGGAGCGGTTATCGCTTTCATGACCTACCGCTAGGTTTCTATAATACCAATTAAAGTAAA
>NZ_JBFROH010000028.1:0-26702 GCF_041471425.1 Vibrio sp. 10N.261.52.C2
TGTTCATAAAGGGTGTTGTAACGTTTTAAGTCATCGGGTTTCATGGGGTTACTCCTGTGAACGACCATCAGGGTGATGGTGTTACAAGAGTATGGTTCGCACTCGTTTTACTCTGCCGCGTAGCGGCTTCGTTCAACAAGGCGCCTAAATCTGAATCGTAAACGCGTGCCGAACTCGCTTCGCTCAGACATGGCACACATCCACTTTCAGCGTAGCTAAGCGTTATGCCTCGTCATTCTTCCTGAGTTAAAGTAACTATCCATATCTAGTTTAGGTTCACGGTGCTTTTCTTACCCATTTGCTAGAGTGACATTTCAATGAGCATGGAGGTTTTGTAATGGGAACTGTAATCGGTTTGGTGATTCTAGTTGCGATAGATTGGTATCTTGTTCGTAAAACAGGGCTTCATATTCATAAATGGATCTCTAAAAAGTATGCTGCGTATCTGTCGGGAAAGGGGAACTAAAAATAGCCTTTCTTATTAAGTCATCGGTATAAAAAGCGTTATCCGCTATTCATTTACAAACACTGCAAAGATTGGAGGACTCATGAAAGGTAAAGGAAAGTGCCTATGTGGCTTGGTTGAGTTGGAAGTAGAGTACGCCAGTAATGAATTGGGGGCCTGTCATTGTAGTATGTGTAGAAATTGGTCTGGCGGTCCGATGTTAGTCATTGATTGCTCTGATTCCGTCAAAATATCAGGTGAATCAAATGTAGTGAGATATAGATCATCAGATTGGGCAGAGAGAGGTTTCTGCGGTAATTGTGGTACTCACTTGTTTTACTTTTTGGTGCCAAATAATCAGTACCACCTTCCTGTCGGTTTATTGATGTCTGGGGATGACTACAAGTTAACTCATCAGATATTCATCGATGAAAAGCCCGATTACTACGAATTTAAAAATGAAACGCACAATATGACTGGCGCAGAAGTATTTGCCCACTTTGAAAGTGGAGAGTAAATATGAAGACAGATTTTTCTAAATTAGCGACAACCGAGTACGGAAATATACTAAGTAACGATCACTTTATTGACTTTAGTATTGGTCCTCTTTGGCAGGGAATGCCGCGAATTTGTGGAGAAGCGTTTACTGTCCAGTTAACGTCTGGTGATAATTTAATGCTTCATTCAGCCATATACGAAGCACCAGAAGGTTCGATCATTGTAGTAGATGGCGTTGATAGCGAATATGCTGTAGCCGGCGGTAATGTATGCGCAGTCGCGAAGAGTCGAGGTATCAAAGGCTTTATTATTGATGGTGTCATTCGAGATTTGACTGAAATTTCAGATATGAAGTTTCCAGTTTTTGCGAAAGGTGTTCATCCAGTTCCGGGAAAGAAAGAGGTCTATTCTGAATTGGGCGCTCCAATCACTTGCGGCGGAGCAAAGGTCTCTACGGGAGATATCATTGTTGCCGATGTAGAGGGTATTGTCGTTATTCCTAAACCCAGAAAAGACGAAGTGTTTTTAATGGCTTCACAGAAAGCGAGTAAAGAGGCGTCATTAACACTCGCTGAGTGGGAAATAAACCATAGGGCCAAAATAGCCCAAGCAATAGGGTCTGCGAAACAAAAACCTGAGAGCACTGTAAGCTGATTCGCAATGCGCGGCATTCTTGTCTGTTAACAAGCGAAGTCATCATCCGCCTCTCACATCTCATGGACGGCAAGTCCGCACAATAAGAAAGCGCATGATTTCTACAAAAGGTTGGGTGCAAAGGTTGAGCGAATGGATGGTCAAAGACCTTATTTCCGTTGGGCAATGTACGATTCGTGATTAGATAAAAAGGGAATGATGAATAAACAAAAACTAAAGAACCTCATTCAACAAGTTCCTGAGCTAATCGAAACAGCCAACGTATGTCGTGAGGTGGGTTTGCCAAACTTCTATATTGCAGGCGGCGCCATCACTCAAATAATCTGGAATGATATCGAAAACAAACCGCTTCTAGACCAAGTTAAAGACTTAGATATTGTCTATTTCAATAATGCATCAGCCCTCACTGAGGACGAATTCAAAAACCGCATTCGTTCGCGGTTAAGTCATCGTGTCGACGTGGATGTAAAGAACCAAGCGACCATCCATGAGCGTTACGCTAAGAAGTTCGGTTGCTTGATTCAACCATACGATCGTGTTGAACAAGGTATCAAGTCTTGGCTTTCTGCGCTTGCTATCGGGTTTACTCTGGATGATTCAGGCGATATCAAGTTGTTTGCACCATACGGTGTAGAGGACGCGTTTGATATGCTGATTAAACCGAATAAGCGAGCAATGACAGAAGCGAACTACAACAAAATGACCGCTGGTTATAAGGCTAGATGGCAGCAAGTAAAAGTGTTTCCTTGGGTGTGATCGACAGAGCTTTACGAGATCATTCTCAACATTTGGTATTTAACTCGGCTTGGCGCTAGTGGTAAGTTTGAGCGTAATCTCGGCATTGTTAGTCACTTAGCTGTTCGTTTGTCTTTTGGTAAGAATTAAGGAGTTTTAAGTGAGTCAGGAAGTAAGAGTAGGTATCGCTGCGGTTATTCTACGTGAAGGGCGAGTGTTACTTGGAGAGCGAATTGGTTCTCACGGAGCTCATACGTGGGCAACGCCGGGCGGACACCTTGAATGGGGTGAGAGCATTGAAGAGTGTGCCAAACGCGAAACACTCGAAGAGACTGGCCTCGTTGTTAGTGGATTTGAAAAGCTCTCTTTTACCAATGATATTTTTGAGAAAGAGAACAAGCACTATATAACGCTGTTTGTTGTGGCTTCTGATGCTAGCGGCAAACCACAGGTGACAGAGCCTGATAAATGTAAGCAATGGAAATGGTTTAAGCTAGATGAGTTACCTGAGCCATTGTTTCTTCCTCTGACGAATCTGTTGAGCGACCCGGTCATCCTTGGGAAGTTAGCGCCGTAAACGTGAACGATTGGAGGGCATATCAATGAGAGCACCTTTTCAAGTTTTAGTCTTTCCCTATCAAATAGTCGACACCAAACCTCGGTTTTTAATCGTACGCAGAAGTGACAATAGTGTATGGCAGGCAATATCCGGTGGTGGCGAAAATGATGAATCAATTCTTGAAGCAGCAAAACGAGAGCTTTCTGAAGAAACTCAGTTAGTCGGTGATAACTGGCAGCAGCTTGATTCAATGTGCATGCTTCCAAAAGTCTTTTATGCAGGGAATTACAATTGGACTGAGCATCCATTCGTCATTCCTGAGCATTCCTTCTCAGTTAAAGTCACAGAAGATCCTGAACTATCAAGTGAACACACAGATTACCGTTGGTGCGACTACCAAGAAGCTATTGAACTTCTAACATATGACTCAAACAGAAACGCGCTTTGGGAGATTAACGAAAGGCTTTATAAAGCTAGCTAAAGTACACAGATTAATTAACTCTATATTAGAGTGGAAATCCTGATTAGATTCTTACTAATCTCTCGCTATTTAGTGAATAGGTAAATCATGACATTACGAGTAGTTCCGGAGCTTTATTGTTTCGATATTAATGTGAGCAAATCCTTCTTTGTCGATGTGTTAGGGTTTGAAGTTAAATACGAACGCCCAGATGAGGAGTTTGCTTATCTAACGCTTGATGGTGTTGATGTGATGCTTGAAGGGATTGCGGGCAAAAGTCGAAAATGGCTTTCAGGTGACCTAGAGTTTCCGTTAGGGCGTGGTGTTAACTTCCAATGGGATGTTATCGACATCGAGCGACTTTATCAGAGAGTTAACGAAAGCGCCGCTGATTCTATTTACTTAGCGTTAGAGTCGAAGTCTTATCAATGTGGGGATTCGATCGCGACTCAGAAGCAGTTCATCGTTCAAACTCCTGACGGTTATCTCTTTAGGCTCTGCCAAGATATTCATTAAGTCATGACCTTTTAGTTGGATACCAAATGCTGGTCTTTACTCGAAATTATTGGATGGACTAAACGTATTAACTGAGTACTAAGGTTGCATTTCCCAAACTACGGTTCTCGAGATACTAGCGATGAGCTCTAGTCGGTTCTTCGTGGGTGCTATACAGAAGGAACAACAATGATAACTATCGAAAGGCTTGAAGATTCACATGTGGCGTTAGTTCAGGCCATCCAACTCGCCGATGAACAGGTTAAGTTCGCTGGTACAGCTGCAGAGTTTTTATTAGACGGCAGTGAAACGACGCACTTGCACGTGATTAAGTCTGATAACGAAGTTGTGGGTTTCTTTAAGCTGGATATCGCTTACGCAGAGCACTACGAATTCTGCCCTGAAGGAAGCATTGGCTTGAGAGCTTTTGTGCTTGATAAAAACCAGCAAGGTAAAGGTTTAGGAACAGGCACGGTGAAGGCTTTGTTTCCGTATTTAAAAGCGAATTACTCAGCGTATGAGTCGATTTACTTAACTGTGAATTGCAAAAATCCGGCAGCATTCAACTGTTATAAGAAAGGCGGCTTCGAAGATATCAATCAACAGTATTTAGGTGGCGCAGCAGGCCCGCAATTTATCATGCGCGGTCGAATTGCTTAGTAATAAATTATTGATGAGAAACACCTGCACAGCTGTATGCAGGTTGAGAGTCTTAAAGAACACGAGAAGGAAATTTGATGAAGGTTCAATATCTTGAAGTGGTTACCCCAGAGGTCGATGTCGTTTGTGCAACATACGCTCAGCTCTACAACGTGAAATTCAGTGGTGCAGATGTGAACCTTGGTGGGGCGCGCACTGCAAAGCTATCTAATGGCGGGGTAATTGGCATTCGAGCACCGCTTCGTGAAACTGAAGAACCAACTGTTCGTCATTACACGTTGGTTGAGGATATTCAGTCTGCAGTAAATGCCGCCGAGAAACTAGGCGCCGAAGTTGCGGTGCCGCCAATGGAGTTACCACGTCACGGGATGTGTGCCATTGTCATTCAAGGTGGCGTCGAGCTCGGATTCTGGCAGTTATAAATGATGTATACCTTTTAGATTGTGACGGACGAGATACTACGATTTATGATGCGACACCTAGTGTCTTTACCTGCTTCATGGCATCATTCCACGCAGCTAAAACCCCAACAAGGTATGTTATGAAACAGAATATTGTCCACATTGCACTCGTGGTAAAAGACTACGATGAAGCGCTTGATTTCTATGTAAACAAGCTTAAGTTTGATCTCATCGAAGACACGTATCTGCCAGAAGAAGATAAGCGCTGGGTTGTTGTTGCTCCACCAAATTCAACCGGTGTGAGCCTGTTACTTGCTAGAGCTTCCAAGCCAGAGCAACTCGATTTCATCGGCAACCAAGCTGGTGGACGCGTATTCCTATTCTTAAACACCGATGACTTCTGGCGTGATTACGAACGTATGACGTCTTTGGGCATTAATTTTGTCCGAGAGCCTAAAGAGCAAGGCTACGGCACCGTTGCTGTGTTTGAAGATCTTTACGGTAACTTGTGGGATCTGCTTCAGTTAAATCCTGAACACCCTATGGCTAACAGGTAGATAAGCTTAGCCCACAACCATCGGGTGTTGCGTATTACAAAATGTCGGTTCATTGGGAGTAACGCTTCTTTGTCGCTAGGTTAACCCTCCGCACCGCTCAATCATCAACTTAAGTTAAGGAAGCTTATCGTGGAAGAAATCAAAGGCATTCTGCAATTCATGGTCGAAATTGAACAATTAAAGGATGTTCATCGACAGACGAAACCAGTTGGATTGGACCGATATGAAAACTCGGCCGAGCACAGTTGGCACGTCTGTTTGAGCGCTCTTATGTTGAAAGACTATGCCAATGAAGAAATCGATATTACCCGAGTAATGAAGATGTTGCTGATTCATGACCTTGGGGAAATCGATGCGGGAGATACCATCATTTATGCCAGTGAAACCGAAGAAAACAAGCTCAAAGAGAGAAACTGCGTCGAGCGCTTGCTGAAATCATTGCCGAGCCATTCAAGAAGCGAGTATTTGGATTTATGGCTTGAGTTCGAAGCCGGTGAGTCACCGGAAGCTAGATTTGGTAAGGCGATCGATAGAGTGCCGCCTTTGCTTCATAACATCCATGGTGGTGGTCATAGCTGGAAGAAGCACAACATATCCAAAGACAAAGTCCTGACCTTCAATGGCGAGCGTATTTCTAAAGGCAGTCGTGCCTTATGGAAAGAGCTAGAAGTGCAGCTTGAAGGTGCTGCGGGCAAAGGGCTATTAAAGTAAAAGTTAATTTCGTACCTAAGCGTAACAATAGCTTTAGCTGTTCAATGAGGGAAATCTCGATGGCAACTGATTCAAGATGCATGGCACTTACCTTGTGTCTCATTTCTTTCAAATAAAGATCTAGTGGACAACAATAAGTTCGAGAACCGAGTGATAAGTTGTTAGTATGCATCAACTTTATAAATATTGGTTGGCTTATATAAATGCTTGATAATAAGTATATTAAACATCCTTATCACTGCGAACAGTGTAACGCACTTACCCCGCACCTTGCTGTTAACGCTTCCGATGCTGAATCTAAAGCGGACACTGAATCTGAAAAGAAACAATGGAAGCTAGGCGTGTTGATGGAGTACCTGATGACGTTATTGTTTAAAGGTGACCATAATGTTCCCGGTTTTTATGTCGACAGTGATTACGAATACCAGTGTGAAAAGTGTGGGACTAAGTCGTGGCACTGATTGGGGATGAAAATTTGATTCAACCTTAATTTTTTGAGCTCTAACCCCGAAATCAACTCGCTTAAAGAACTCGTTTGCTTTAAGAATTAGTGAGTTTCAGTCAGGCGTATTATTCCAATTTTGTTATGGAGGACAAACGAGTGATATACCCAAAAGCTTTAAATATTGGTGACAAAATCGGATTTTTCTCACCGTCATCGCCCGCAACGGTCTTTGCACCTAATCGATTTGCTCGTGCTAAACGTTATTTGGAAAAGCAGGGCTTCATTCTAGTTGAAGGTTTGTTAACTGGAGAGTCAGAAGGGTATCGTTCTGGTTCCATTCAAGCGCGAGCCGAAGAACTCAATCAGCTCATTCGAGATCCTGACGTGCGCTGCATTATGTCGACCATTGGTGGTAACAACAGTAACTCACTGTTGTCATACATCGATTATGATGCCCTTAGAGACGACCCTAAGATCATCGTCGGCTATTCAGATGCCACAGCATTACTGTTAGGCATCTACGCCAAAACTGGATTGGTGACTTTTTATGGCCCTGCACTTGTTGCGTCATTTGGTGAGTTCCCGCCATTAGTCGACGAAACCTTCCAATCGTTTACTGACATCTTATGCTCGGATTCAAGCCAACATCAGTACACGATGCCTGAGAGTTGGACGGACATTAAACACGATTGGGAAACTCAAGACTCTGCAAAGCCAGTTTACAATAACGAATGGCACTTCATGGGAAGAGGTCAAGTAAGCGGTCGCGTGATTGGCGGCAACCTGAGTACGATGGCCGGGATTTGGGGCAGCGAATACATGCCAGAAATTCAGTCTGGCGATATTCTGCTTATTGAAGATTCACTAAAAGGCATTGAAGCGGTCGAGCGTTCATTCGCGCACTTATTGGCTTGCGGAGTATTCGATAAAGTAGGCGCTATTGTACTCGGCAAACATGAGTTGTTTGATGACAAAGGGACAGGGCGAACACCACTCGATGTACTTCTTGAAGTGCTGAACGGTAAAAATGTCCCGATCCTGTATGGCTTCGACAGTTGTCACACCCATCCCATGCTAGTCACGCCACTAGGTGTGCAAGGCACTATTGATTTTGATGACCAAACATTCAAGCTTCAAAGCCAATGGTTAGCGTCGAGTTAACCTAAACTGATGATAATAAGACGCATTAGAAAAGTGATCCTCTCTGCAAACTGAGAATCGAATCGCGTCTATACTGACATGGGTTACGTCGCTGATTTTAGAAGTGGCGCTATGAATGTAAGTTTGATTAGGTTAAATCTCTGAGGTGACGATGAAAAAATTACTACCACTATGCGCCATTTTACTCTCTGCATCATTTTTAGCTGCGGCTTCTGATGGTTTGATTAAATACCAAAGTAATTACTCAGTGAAAGAGACCGCTGACCGCTTTGAAGAACTCGCTATAAGCAAAGGTTTGACATTGTTTGCGCGAATTGACCATCAGAAAAACGCGAGTAAGGTCGATCTTGAATTGAGACCAACGGAAGTCATCATCTTTGGTAACCCGAAAGTAGGGACACCATTAATGCAATGTGCTCAAGAAGTCGCGATAGATTTACCGCAGAAGGTGTTAGTCACTGAAGATTCAAATAAGAAAGTATGGTTGTCTTACAACGATCCTAATTACTTGGTAGAGCGTCACGCGATCAATGGCTGTGACGAGGTCGTTAAGAAAGTATCGGGTGTACTAAGCAAGCTATCAGAAGCGACAGTGGCGAAAAAGAAAGCGAAATAACCAAGACCAATTAGCACTCATTAAGACTATTAATGGGTGCGACTTGACGAGGATATAGCTTCCCAATCAACGTTTGGCTGCATTGACAACTAAGCAACAATATATAAAAGTAGTTTTATGAAACTGAATTTAGCGCCATCTAACCAACGAATTATCATCATTCCATAAGAATGGTGGGATTGTTGATGCGCTTTGTTTATCGAACCCACCCGTAAGGTGGGTTTTTTGTCGCTGTCTTATGGGTTTTATCTGAATAGAGGAAGTCATATGAAAAAGATCGCGGTTTTTGGTAAGCCTGGGAGTGGAAAGTCCACAGTCAGGAAGGCGTTAGCACTAGCTACAGGGATAGAGCTTCACCAGTTGGACTCTATTGTTTACAAGGCCAACGGAGAGTTTGTTGAACGTGAAGTATTTGAGGAGGCTCATGAGAGCATACTTAAGTCAGAAAGCTGGATCATCGATGGTTTTGGCCCTCTAGGCTCGTTCAACACGCGTTTAGATGCAGCTGATACCTTGGTTTATATCGACATTCCTTATTCAACTAGCTACTGGTTTGTAACCAAGAGAATGCTCAAAGGTTTATTTGTTAAACCTGAAGGCTGGCCTGCTGGAAGCTCAGTGATAAAAGGCACGATACAAAGCTATAAGACACTACAACTGTGTCCTAAATTTTGGAATGACGACTTTAGAGCGCAGTTAGAATTGCGCGCTAAAGAGAAAGAGGTTTACATCATCAGAAGCGTGACTGAATTGAATAACTTTGTTCACCAACACTTCACTTAACAGTCGAGAGTTTACTTTTCTTTAAAACGCTCTTACTTACTCATAACTTCATGAAAATATTTAGATTTAACTCTACGTGTGGCATATTTGCCATATGTTTAGTTTGTGCTTTGAGTTAAGGAGATAGATATTATGTATGGAAGTGAGAAGACGAGAGCGTTCTGTAGTAACTGTAAGGAACTGACACTGCACAAGTACACTATGTTCAGTAACCAAGCCGAAAAAGCGCCACAACATGAAAAGAAGCCAGGGTTGCTTGGAATGATTTTATCGTCGCTAGCTTCAAGTGGCGGAAACGGTGACTATAAATGTACAAAGTGTGGAACCAATTTACGTACACCGGACAACCTTGATTAGCCTTTAACCTACTTAATACTTCAACATTCTTCTTCTTTAATTATCCGTTTTCATTTGATAATAATTCAAATTGTACCGTGTTTTTCATTGAATGAACTTCTAGTAGTCTATGCGAATAGTTAATTATTGGGCATTCAAATGACACAGTATCAGTTCCAACAAGGGCATATTCGCCCACCTTCAGAAGCGGATAGCTTATTGATTCGCACCACCCAAGGTTGTCCTTGGAACAAATGTAAATTCTGTACGCTGTTTGAGGGGATGGAGTTTGCAATTCGTCCCGTTGAAGAGATTAAGAAAGACATTTGGGCTGCGAAAGCATTCTATAAGAACCGTAAATTTGAGACCTGTTTTCTGCAAGACGGTGATTCATTCACTATGGATACCGAAGACTTGCTGGATGTGTTGAATACACTCAAACAAGCCTTCCCAGAGTTAAAGCAGATCAGCTCTTATGGACGAGCGCAAAGCATGACTAAGAAGTCGCCTGAAGAGATGAAAGCCATCTGTGATGCAGGGCTCAACATGCTTTATTGCGGTATGGAATCGGGTTCTATTGATGTTCTCAAATTGATGAAAAAAGGCATTACTCCGAAATCTATTTTGAAATCGACCGAATACGCGAAGCAAGCGGGTATGAAGATGATGACCTTCATTATCCTTGGCTTGGGTGGTAAAGAATATTCGGCGCAGCATGTTGAAGAAACGGCGGCCTTACTTAACCAAATCAACCCAGATGAAATACGCATTCTGTCGCTTGCTGTGAAGCCTGGAACCGAATTGGATGAACTGGTGCAGAATGGAGAGTTCACGCCACTTAGCGAACGTGAAATGCTTGAAGAACAATATCAATTGATCAGTAAACTAAACCGCGTGACGGGCAACTATGGTAACTATCACGGTATTAATTTGTTGATGGAACTGAACGGACAGCTGCCACAGGATAAAGCGAAGTTCTTAGCGACAATAGACCGTTTCAATATGATGAGTGAGAATGACCAGAATAACTTTATCTTGGGACGTCGCATTCATTACTACGCCGCATTGAAAGACATGGATAACCAACTTATGTACGATTCTGTACAAAGAGAGCTTAATCGCATTCAAAAGCAAAATCCCGATGAACTCGACAATGTGTTTTACCAACTCCGTCAACGCATGATCTAGCAGCAAGGACTAATAACATGAATAACCTCGTTAACTGGCAAATCAGAAATGAAAATCCGGAACATCGGTCTTTGGAAAACGGCGTGCTGACGATGCAAGTGCAAGAGGGCAATATCTTTGGTGCGGGTTCAGCTGATGTTGATAATATCTTCGTTCATCCAGTATCTAGCTCGGATTACAGCACAGAAGTGACGGTTCAATTAGATCCAAACCTCGCATTTGAACAAGCTGGGTTAGGTATTTACTGGGATAACGACAACTACATTAAAGTGAGCAAAGAGATGTTCATGGGCGAGCGTTCATTGGTGTTCGTTGTAGAACAAAATGGTCAGCCACAGATCAAGGAACGTCTGTTGTTTAGTGAATCTAGTGTGTCGGTAAAGCTCGTCAAACAAGGCGGAAAAGTCAGCGCTCATTTCCGCCCGTTAGAAAAACAACAATGGCAGGAAGTGATCACGTTTGATTCGTTAGTAGGCAGTGAACAGGGTGTGATGCTTTATACGTTCAGTGGCAGTAAGGCGACGCCTAATTTCGCCAAATTTAGTGGCTTCAGTTTGTCTGACGCCTAATAATTTGTCTTACGCTGAATAAGCTTGCTTAGCGTATAAAAAAACGGACCGATATTGCTACCGGTCCGTTTTTAAATTCTTCAAGTCAAAGCGCTTATGCACAACACTTCTTGTATTTTTTACCGCTGCCGCAAGAACACGGATCGTTACGGTTAGGGGTCTTTTCAAACGTCATCGTTTTTGGCTTGTTCAGTAGAGTATCAAGCTCGATGGTGTTCTCTTCTTTGTCTGCGTCGACTGTAACAGTAACGAAGATAGTATTTTCAGCGGCTAGTGCTTCAACTTCTGCTTTGCGCGCTTCAGTTTGAACCATTACAGCGATTGGAGATTCTTCAGTACCCGCTTTTACATCGCGGTTTACGTTGTAGCCAGCAAGAACGTGGTTCTGTCTTGTTTCGATACGGCCTTTGAAAAATAGTTTCGACATTGGGTACTCATTAAAAATGTTGAATGGCGCTATTTTTAATGGCGATAGCGCAATGGAGCGGGGATTATACGCATATATTGCAATTGATAAAGCAGTGATGTGAGCAAACGCAGTTTGGTTTTTACTTGCTAGTAACGGTTTGCGCTCTAGCTTTGTTCGGGTTGGATTAATTTTCAAATTCAAGACAATAAGGTTTCCCTCAACAGGGCTTCAAGTGATAAATTGAAATCGTCAATTTAAACAACGAGATACACCATGAAGTTAGATGCCATCCTGTGGGATTACGATGGAACCTTAGTCAATTCCGTTCCAAAGAATATCGCAATCACAAAAGACATTATCTCTTTAGTCGCACCACACTTGTCAGGTGACAACTTACCTAAATATTTGCTTAGCGAAGCGCTTTATCATGAAGCCAACCACGGGGCTAAAAACTGGCAAGCCTTGTATGTCGACTATTACGGTTTATCACACGATGAAATGTTGATCGCTGGTGGAATGTGGGCAGAGCATCAAGAGAAAAACCAAACAGCCGTTGCTTTGTTTGAAGGAATGGAAACCGTGGTTAATCACTTTGCTCATCTTCCACATGGGATCTGCTCTCAAAACTCTCAATTGAATATTCGTGGTGTACTCGACAGTTATGGCATCGGCGATTTGTTTAAATCGGTCGTGGGCTATGACGATGTCTCGAACGGCAACCAAAAACCCCATCCATTTGGTGGTGTGAAATGTGTCGAGAACATATTTGGCGCCGATCCGACTAACGAGCTTTGTTTGATGTACATCGGTGACCATGAAGCGGACACACAGTTTGCTCGCAATATTGAAGCCGCGCTGGGTAAAAACGCAAAAGTGATTGCCGTTGCAGCAGGTTATAGCCGATCGAAACCTGAAAATTGGCAAACCAAGCCCGATTACATTGCTAACAGTGTCGATGATCTTTTAACGATCATTAGCAAGTACGCATAACGAAGCAGACATTTAAAAATCACCACACGTAAATAACTTTAAGGAAGAATAATGACACCAAAACAAGTGGTATTGGGATTTTGGGATGCAATGCGCAGTAATGATTTTGCAAAGGCAGGTGAATGGCTAACCGCAGATTTTGAAGGCTATTGGCCGCAGTCGTCTGAATTGACGTTAGGGCGCGACAACTTCACTGCAATCAATACTGAATACCCAGCCAATGGTGTTTGGGAATTCACGCTCAATTCGATTGTCTGTGAAGGTGATACGGTAGTAACGGACGTTTCGGTCACTGACAGTGTGTTGAAAGGCCGAGTGATCACCTTTCACACGGTTGTTGATGGTTTAATTCAAAAGCAAACTGAGTTTTGGCCAGAACCATTCGAAGCGCCGGCGTGGCGATCGCAGTGGGTTCAGATCGTATCGAACAATTAGTTTGTATCGATACGATCAGTTTGTCACGAACAATCAGGTTGCACAGAATAAGTAAACATTAGGAGGTTTCATTGAGCAAGGTAGTGGTTGTAACCGGCGGAAGCCGAGGTATTGGCGCAGCGACGTCTAAATTGTTGGCCAGTCAAGGCTATGCTGTATGCGTTAACTTCATACACAATGAGTCGCGAGCTGAAGATCTAGTGAATGAGATTCGCGAACAAGGCGGAACCGCGATTAGTGTGCGTGCGGATGTGTCTGTTGAATCGGACGTGAAATCTTTATTTGAGATTGCTCGTAATAAGCTAGGTCCAGTGACGCACTTGGTCAATAATGCCGGGATCTTGTTTACCCAGTCACCGTTGGTTGATATTGAATTGGATCGCTTTGAAAAGGTGATGAAATCCAACGTATCAAGCTGCTTTCTGTGCAGTAAAGCCTTTATCAAACAAGCCGATGGCGCGGGTTCGATTGTGAATGTATCGTCTGCCGCTTCTCGTACTGGCGCACCGTTTGAGTATGTGGATTACGCTGCATCGAAAGGTGCGATGGATTCACTCACCAAAGGCTTATCGCTTGAATTGGCTTCACGTAACATCCGAGTGAATGGCGTAAGGCCAGGTTGTATTTATACTGAGATGCACGCAGACGGCGGAGAGCCAGATCGCGTAGACAGACTAGCTTCACAGTTACCGTTACAACGAGGTGGCACACCAGAAGAAGTCGCGAACTCTATCGCGTGGTTATTATCAGACGAAGCTTCGTATGTCACCGGCTCGTTTATTGATATTGCAGGCGGTCGATAGGGCACGTTTGCCTTTACACTAATATAAACAAGTTACAACCATCAACACGCAACAAAAGTACCTAACTAAAAGAACGAAACTAAGAGTACAACCATGAAAAACTATTTTGAAAGCCCGTTTGTTGGAAAGTCACTCAAAGAACAAGTGACCAACCCGAACATCATCGTGGGCGAGCACAGCTATTACTCGGGTTACTACCATAACCACAGCTTTGATGACTGTGCGCGTTACCTATTACCGGATAGAACCGACATCGATAAGCTGATCATTGGCAGCTACTGCTCGATTGGTTCTGGCGCCGTGTTTATGATGGCGGGCAACCAAGGCCACCAAAACCAGTGGGTGAGTACCTTCCCGTTTTTCTATCAAGACGATGAGAAGTTTGAAGGTGCGATAGACGGCTTTGAACGCTCTGGTGATACCGTGATTGGTAACGACGTGTGGATTGGCACAGAAGCCATGATCATGAGTGGTGTTAAGGTTGGTGACGGAGCCATCATCGCAAGTCGAGCGGTTGTGACTAAAGATGTCGCGCCATACTCGATTGTCGGTTCAAACCCAGCACGCCATATCCGTTATCGTTTCAATGAGACTGAAATCGCTCAGTTGCTAGAAATGAAATGGTGGCAGTGGAGCGAAGAACAGATCAAAGGCGCAATGTCGCTAATGTGTTCTTCAGACATTGGTGGTTTGTACCATTATTGGAAAGGATTCTTGAAGCCTTAAATTGTCGTTCACAGATGAAATGTGAATGGTGAGAACGAGATTAAATTTAACAAATTACTCAATAATCTGATTATGGCAATGCGATTGTGATACGAGTAACTTATTGATTGTAAAGATATTGAATAGTATGGCATGTCGCATTAGCGTGGTGGATGAATTGGAAGGGTATTATGATTAGTTGCAACGATTACGATTATATTGAGATTGTGTGTATGCACCGATACCCAATCAAATTAACGCTGAAATCTGGCGAGCAGATTGAATGTGTCGGATTAGATACTCAACGCAATGATAGCCGTGAAGAGTGCATTAAGGTCAGTATTCAAGGTTTAGAACAACTTGTCGTACTCACAGACCTTTCCACACTAGAAGTTTGTGTCGACAACCCTCATTTTCAGCAGATTTCATTCAAAACGTCATAGGCTTTCAAATGAATAACACCATAGAACAATGCTATTGCACCGCATGCCGAGAAGATACACAGCACGTTGTGGTGTGGGTCAGAAAGACGAGTGCGTTTGCAGACAAACCTAACCAAAAGCGAAGCGAGTTTTGGGCAGGCATGATAAAAGGTTGGTTCCTTGGCCCGTTTATCGCGTCAATGGATGAGTTTTCTCGTCACCTTGTCTGTGAAAAGTGTGGGCATAAAGAGATACAAGATTAGTCGTATTATTTTACAAAACATTGGATTCAATATAGTTAGATCGTCAATTGGTTTAGGAATAAAACGAATGAAAGTAGAAACGATTGAAGCCGTAAAGGCGTATGGTTTTTCAGTAAGAACCACTAATACCGATGAGATGGACCCAGCCAAAGCCAAGATAGGGCAATTGTGGCAGGGCTTTTTTGACCAAGCGTTTCCAAAATTAACGCCGGATTCAAAAGTGTACGGTGTCTACACCAACTACGAGTCAGACTTTACGGGTGAATTTGATGTTATCGCTTGTACTAGCGCACTCACCGATAACAATTTAGATGCGCTTGTAGAAACCGAAATACAAGCAGGCAAATACTTAACGTTTTCTGCTGAAGGTGAACTCCCTCAAGCTGTGATCGACCTATGGGGTGAAGTGTGGGCGTATTTCAGCGCTGCTGACTGCCCACATGTGAGAACTTACACGACAGATTTTGAACTATACAAAGGTGAAACTGAAGTCGAGATTTCGATAGCGATTCAGTGATCAGGTTAAAATGAACAAAAGGCTTAGCTTAGACTGTGTTTGCCAGTTAAGAGACAGTAGTTACCGGTAAAGAGACAACGGAATCCCAGTTAAGCCTTTGAATATCTGTTCTTTACAAAGAAGATACAGTGTCACGTAACTACTTTAATACCTAGGAATTATCTATTCCAGAATTCCCCTAGATCACCCTAGATATCCTTAAGTCACCCAAAATTCTCTTAAGTTATCCAAAAAGACAATCTTGCTTGGTTTCATTCCACAAAGGGTATTGCTTCATGACTTGGGTGTAGAGCTTACTTTCAAGGTGCGCTCTTAACCAACGTCCTACGTTTTGATATTCCGATTTCACAAACCACTTCTTTTCGACTCGCACAAACTGACTGACGAAAGGCATCACCGCAAAATCGGCCAAGCTTGGGCTTTCTCCAAAAAAGTAGGGCTGATCGGTAAGTCGCACTTCTAACTGCTTAATGAAGGTTTCGCAGGCTTGTCGGCGTTGTTCAACATCGATGTTTCGGTAACGAACCGATGCACGATACCTTTCTAAGTGACCAATAAATTCTTCATCGTTGGTTTTAATGAGCTGCTGAACTTGTTCGCTAAGCGTTGGATTGCTTGAACGCAGAAGATCTTGAGGATCGTTTTGTTGAAGTGACCAGTTCATCACATCCAAGCTCTGTTCAATGACTTGTCCATTGGGTAACACCAATACAGGCACTGTTCCTTTTGGCGAACTGGCCAATAGTTCACTAGGCTTGTCTTTGGTAACGATTTCTCGAAGTAACACTTTTTGCTGTGATAGTGCGATGCCCATTCGTCCGCGCATTGCATAAGGGCAACGGCGTAAAGAATAAAGGATAGGTAGATCGGATTCGTTCGGCATTATTGAGGTCATTTAGTTTGAAAAGTGTTGTACGGTGGTAAAGAGATCGTGATGTGGGTAGAATACGCGGCTTAAAAATTATAAGTAAGTGAGCGACTTCAAAAATGAGCAGAAAAATTGAGTTATTAGCCCCAGGTGGCGATGTAGAAGCGATAAAAGCCGCCATCGTAGCGGGTGCTAATGCAGTTTATTGTGGTTTAGACACATTCAACGCTCGTAACAGAGCCTCTAACCTGTCGTTAGACGAATTGAATGGTGTGATTCGCCTTGCTCATGAATACGGCTGTGAAGTGTTCCTGACTCTTAACGTTGTGCTACTGGAGCACGAGACTAAGAGCATCACCAAACTGCTGAACCAGCTTGTGAACACCAAAGTGGACGGCATCATTGTTCAAGACTTGGGTTTATTCAACCTGGTTAAGAAGCATTTCCCATCGTTAGACGTTCACGCGTCGACTCAGTTAACTACGCACAACGAAGGTCAGATTAAGTTCTTGTCTAAGATTGGCGCGACGCGCGTTAACTTGTCTCGTGAGTTGAACCTGCCTGAAATCAAGATGCTGACGGAAGTGGCACACGATCACGACGTATTAACCGAAGTGTTCGTACACGGCGCTCTGTGTATCGCATTCTCTGGTCAATGTTACTCAAGCTCAGTAAGTGTGGGTAACTCAGGTAACCGTGGTCGTTGTAGCCAAGCGTGTCGTGATGAGTACGAAATCACCAAAGCGGGCAACAAGTTCCCACTTAACCTGAAAGATAACTCAGCTTACTACGACCTACCTGAATTGGTTGATGCGAAAGTCGACTCATTGAAAGTAGAAGGCCGAATTAAAGGCGCACACTACGTTTACACTGTGGTAGACACATGGCGTAAACAGATTGATAGCTTTGTAGAAAGTGGTTTGTTGATCGAAGACGATTCGAACCTACACAAAGTATTCAACCGTGATTTCACCAACTCTTTCCTAAAGGGCAACCTAACGAAAGACATGTTCATCGATAACCCGCGCGACAACAGCATGAACTACGCTGTTGAAAAAGCGACGGAGCAGAACAACGAAATCTCAGTTGTACAGATTCAAGAAGTGACCAACGAACTTCACCAAGCGAAAGACGTTCTTGGTAACGAAATGCGTGACAAGATCGAGTTCCTTGATATTCGCAAGACACCAGTAGCACTGTCGTTCAGCGTAAAAGTGGGTCAACCATTTACGGTGACTGTGAACACGCCAAAAGAGAACTTTACTCTTCAATCTAAATCGCTATTGAAAGCGGTTGAAGAGAAGGCGATTACTCAAGAGCTACTTGAGAAGCGATTCAAAAACGTGAAGAGTGCAGTTCACACGCTAGAAAGCCACGACTTCAGTGAAGTGGATGCAGGCTTGTTGATTCCTCTAAAAGAAGTTTCAGACCTAAAAGACGAGATCGACTTCATTCTGAACGGCTCTGTGGAAGTGATTAAGCACGTTGAAGTGCCAGCACTGCCTCAGCACCCTAAAGTGAACGAGAAGCCGACTATGTCGATGCTTATCGCCGATGTAGAAGACTTACACCTGTGTGACGTGACTGACGCGGATGTTTACTTCAAACTTCCAGAAAGCTTCAAGAAGCGTTGTAACAAGTACATCGACATCTTGGCAGCAAACCCACGTTTGATTCCTTGGTTCCCAGCGGTATTGATCGGTAAAGATTACGACGAAGCGGTTCGTATTCTTGAAGAGATCAAGCCAGCTCGCATCGTAACCAACAACACGGGTATTGCTTACAAAGCTTACGAGATGGGTATTGAGTGGGTTGCAGGCCCGTTCATGAACACGACCAACTCTCACGCACTGGTTACTCTGAAAGAAGAGCTGAACTGTGCAGGCGCATTCATTTCGAACGAGATCAACAAAGGTCAGATTCGTCATATTCGTCGCCCAGAGAACTTCAAACTGTTCTACAGCATTTACCACCCAATCTTGATGATGACCAGCCGTCAGTGTTTCTTCCAAAGAACCGTGGGTTGTAACAAGCCAAGCATCGAAGCAGGTTGTATGTTGAAGTGTGAGAAAGCGACCACGATTACCAACGTGAAAGGCATCTCTTTTGCGGTTGATAAACAGAAGGGTGGCTACCCAAGCATTTACAACCACGAGCAGTTCTTGAACCACGACGCAGTAACTGACTTCTCTGGTCTGTTCGACGAGTTCTTCATTGACCTAACCAACATCGGTGCAGGTTCTAAAGAAGTGAAAGACAAAGTTGAGCTTATCAAGCATTTCGAAGCGCTACTGAACGGCGTTGAAGGTTCACAACAGAACCTAGAGCAGATGGTTGAAGTTCGAACTAATGCTCAGTACGTGCAAGGTCTATAGCGTACAAGGTTTATAGGGTTCAATGTCTATGGGCTGTAAGGCTTATAGCTTCTAACGCAAAGAGCGTTCAAGGTTTATAACGCTCAACCGCTTATAAGCACTCAGCACCAATAAACAAAAGGCCACTCAATCGAGTGGCCTTTTTAACGTCTGAAACTTTCTGAGTCTTTCTCAATCAGCGAATACGTTATTCCGTCACTGTTTCTTGTTTGAAGCATGGGCTCTTCAACGTGTTCATCTTTTCGATTTCATTGGTTAAGCGCAGCGAGAGCAGGGCTTTCTGGTTCGAAGCAAAATCAAACATCACGATAGTCGCAGTGCCAACGGTCGTCAGTTTCTGTTGAGCCTTACTGACAATCGCGTATTCCATGGTGAATCGGTCATCTTGAATATCGGTAACACGTGAGCCGACCATCAAGGTATCTGGATACGTGACTGGGCGGAAATACTTACAGTAAGTGTCACCAAGAACAGGACCAACTTTGGTAATCGCCATCTCTTCCATCAGCTCGACGTGCTTGAAAAAATCTAAGCGAGCGGTTTCGAAATAGCGAAAATATACAGCGTTGTTAACGTGATTGAGTGCGTCCATTTCTCCCCAAGCGACAGGGATTTCTGTTACTACCGGGTAGTCAGATAATAGTGCTTCCATGCGAACTCTCTTATTGTTATCTGTGTAATTAACGTTATTTACTTATCCTTCATCGGAATAAGTTGTTATTGGAATAAAAACCCTACCGCTAAATTAACAAAACTGCAACACGCGTGATTTAAGTTTTTGAAGCTTGAAACCACACAATGTCAGTGACTTAGTTGCACATCCACTCAATAGTTAGGCACTAAGGTGTTTGAATTGCAGCTCAACCAAGCGTTGGTACAATTCGCAGCTATTGATGAGAGACTGGTGGTCGCCGATGTCTACTAGTTGTCCTTTATCGAGCACCGCAATTTGGTCGGCGTGTTTAATTGTTGATAATCGATGGGCGATAATGATCGTCGTTCTGCCACGCATTAGCTCTTCTAACGCTTGTTGTACGTGATGCTCACTTTCACTGTCTAGTGCGCTGGTTGCTTCATCCAACAATAGAATATTTGGATCTTTCAAGATGGCACGTGCGATAGCAATACGTTGTCTCTGCCCACCAGAAAGCCTTACACCACGTTCACCAAGAAAGCTGTTGTAGCCATCAGGTAGGTTTTGAATGAACTCGTGTGCGTGCGCTTTCTTCGCCGCTTCGATCACTTGCTCGTCTGTTGCCTGCGGGTTGCCGTAGCGAATGTTATGGAACACATCGTTACTGAACAGAGCAGGTTGTTGCGGTACCAATGCCATCTGCTTTCTTAGCTCGTTAGGATCAAACTGATTCAGTTCAACACCGCCTAAGGTGACCTTACCCACTTGTGGGTCGTAGAAACGTTGCAGCAGTTCGAACAGGGTAGTTTTACCTGCGCCAGACGGGCCAACCAGTGCCAACACTTTGCCTTCATGGGCAGTAAGCGTGAGGTTGCTTGTTGCGGGTTGCTCCGGTCTTGAAGGGTAACAGAAGGTCACCTCATCAAATGCGACTTCTGGCGTTACGTTAGCAAGCGAAGTTGGATTCGCAACTGGCGCAACAATATGGCTTTCAACTTGCAGGATCTCGATTAAGCGCTCAGTCGCACCTGCCGCGCGTTGCAGTTCGCCCATCACTTCAGAAATCGTACCTAATGACGAAGCAACCATGATTGCGTAAAACACAAACGCCGCTAAATCACCCGCCGACATGGTGCCGTTGATGACATCACTGCCGCCAACCCAAAGCATGCCTGCGATAGCACTGAATACAATCACGATAACGCCAGAAATAAGAATCGCGCGCTGTTTTACACGCTGGCGACCAATCTCATACGCCTTTTCAACTTCAACCGCGAATGATGCTTTTTCTTGCTCTTCTCGGCTGTAGCTTTGCACCGTTTTAATGTGCTCAATTGCCTCACCTGCGTAAGAACCCACATCAGACATGGAATCTTGGCTTTGGCGAGATAGGGCTCTTACACGGCGCCCATAAACAAGGATCGGAATCAAGATAAATGGCACCGAGGCCAATACAATCAACGTCAGCTTAATATTGGTCGCAAACAGCATGATGATTGCACCAATACACATCAACGCGCTGCGCATCGCCATAGAGAACGATGAACCTATGATGCTTTGAAGCAGAGTAGTATCCGTGGTGATTCGCGACATGATGTCGCCACTGCCATTGGTTTCAAAGTAACTCGGGTGCAGCGTCACCACGTGATTGAAAACCGACAGGCGTATATCCGCACTTACTCGCTCACCAACAGAAGAGACCAAATAGAAGCGGAAGAAGGTGCCAATCGAGATCAGCACGACCACCACCATGATGAATTGAATCGCGCTGCCTAAGTCTGACAACGATTGTTGGCTGAAGCCTTGGTCGATAAGAAGACGAATACCGTGTCCGACTGAAAGGGTTAAGCTCGCTGTGAAGATCAACGCGATCAACGCAGCAATAACACGACCTTTATAAGGCTGAATGAATTTACTCAGCTCAAACAAAATACTGAGGCTTTTTTTCTCAGGTTTGGCATCGGGATTCTTTTGAGTCTGTCGCTGGTTTGAGTCGAGCGTAGAAGAGACATCGTTTTGCATATGACTGCCTTAATGTGTTGTCGCTTTAAAAATAGATGGCTTGTTGCTTATGGCTAATTGCTTATGGTTTATGACTTATTGCCTGTACTGCGCGTTGTTCGCTGGGCAGTCATTGTTGTTGAGAATCGAACCCATTAAAGCATTTATTGCGCTGTGACGCTCCCTAGGAAACTCAATTTCCAATATTTCCTCATCACTAAGTGAATAATTCGAAACAACCTTAAAGGAAAACTAAGCATTCTGATCCAGTCAGTTGGATAGGAAACCAAGCTATTTAACCCTAATTTTTATGCAAGTAAATTAGCGTTGATAGGAGAGTGCACACATAAACAAGCAACCGTGCGATGATTTATAAATTGATAGAAAAACGTTTGCTATTTATCTCGATATTAGCTTTATCAATGACTTGTGAGTTTTGGTTGTAAGACCAGTTATAGCGACTGTTTTTTGTGGAATATTTGTTACAAAAATTCAACAAAGTAGTTTTTTATACATTTTTCTTGCATAAAACCTCGGATTGAATAGAATAACCAACAAATGACAATTAATGCAGTATTGTGGCATGAGTATTCAAGTAAAGAGCATCAACAAATCATACGGTGATACCCAAGTTCTTCACGACATCAGTTTCGACTGTGAGAGTGGCGAAACCTTGGTATTGCTTGGCCCAAGCGGCGCGGGCAAGAGTTCATTACTGCGTGTATTGAACCTGCTTGAAATCGCGGACAACGGCGAATTAGACATTGCGAATGAGCAATTCGATTTTTCAAGCCAAATCCAAGAGAAGCAGGGGCTTAAACTTCGTCGTAAAGTCGGCATGGTGTTCCAGCAATACAACTTATGGCCACACATGACGGTGATGGAAAACTTGATTGAAGCACCAACCAAAGTGGCGGGTTTGGATAAGCAAGAAGCGATTAAGCAAGCGCAAGAAGTCCTAAAGACACTTCAACTTGCCGACAAAGCAGACGCTTGGCCACTTCAACTGTCTGGCGGTCAACAACAGCGTGTTGCGATTGCACGTGCGCTGATGATGAAACCGGATGTGTTGTTGTTTGATGAACCAACAGCGGCGCTTGATCCTGAGATCACCAACCAAGTCGTGAGCATTATTAAAGAATTGAGCGGAACGGGCATTACCCAAGTGGTCGTAACGCACGAAGTCGATTTCGCGAAGAAGATTGCTAGTCACGTTCTGTACCTAGAGAAAGGGTACATCGTTGAACACGGCACCAGCGATTCATTCGTTAATCCGCAGACACCTGAGTTTGCCGAGTATCTGACTCATTAAGTAAGTCACTTATTAAATGAAAGTTGACTCACTAGATCTAGCTAAACACAACATCAATTAAAACAATCAAATTATAAGAATGGCCACAGGCCGCTATTACACAGTATTCGGAGTAACAAAATGAAAAAGATTCTACTAGCTTCACTTATCGGCCTTGCTTCTTTTAACGCAGCGGCTAAAGAAGAAATCAAATTCGCGATGGAAGCAACGTACGCACCATTCGAATACATGGATGAGAACAACCAAATTCAGGGTTTTGACGTAGACTTAGCAAACGCACTTTGTGAAGAGCTGAAAGCAACGTGTACTTTCCACAACCAAGCATTCGATAGCTTGATCCCTGCACTTAAATTCAAACGTTACGATGCGGCTATCTCGGCAATGGACATCACAGAAGCGCGTCTTAAACAAGTGAACTTCTCTAACGCATACTACGACAACTCTGCAGCATTCATCTCTTTCGAAGGCAAAGTAGCAGACCAAGCAGCACTAGAAGGTAAGCGTGTTGGCGTTCAAAACGGTTCTACTCACCAGAGCTTCCTACTTGAGCAAATGACTGGCGTAACAGCGGTACCTTACTCAAGCTACCAAGATGCATTCATCGACATGAAAAACGGTCGTATCGATTCTGTATTCGGTGACACAGCCGTTGTAGCAGAATGGTTCAAGAAAGAAGACAACCTAACGTACGTTGGCGACCAAGTAACAAACCAAGAGTACTTCGGTAACGGCTTTGGCATCGCAGTAAACAAGAGCAACCAAGAACTTGTAGACCAGCTTAACGTTGCACTTGCAGCAGTAAAAGCGAACGGCGAATACGATAAGATCTTTAACAAGTACTTCGGTAAGTAATTTATGGAATTAACGGGTTACTCTTTAGGGCTCGTCGAAGCAAGCTGGATGACTGTTCAGCTTGCGTTCGTAAGCCTATTGGTTGGATTGGTTCTAGCAGTTTTGTTTGCAAGTGGAGAGATGTCTCGTCGTATTGCAATCAAATGGCCAACGACTGCATTTGTGACGATTGTTCGTGGTTTACCAGAAATTCTGGTCGTACTGTTTATCTACTTTGGTTCGACACAAGTTCTGTTCATGATCACTGGCGACTTCATAGAAGTGAGCCCGTTCTTATCTGGTGTTGTTGCACTGTCACTTATCTTTGCTTCTTACGCTTCGCAAACCTTGCGTGGTGCATTAAAAGCAGTAAGCAAAGGGCAGAGAGAAGCAGCAAGCGCGCTTGGTATTTCTCAGTCTCGTGCATTCTTTCGTATCGTATTGCCTCAAGCGGTAAGGCACGCACTACCAGGGTTAACCAACCAATGGTTAGTGTTACTGAAAGACACTGCATTAGTTTCGCTGATTGGCGTAACAGATTTGCTGAAACAAGCACAACTAACATCAGCGGCAACGCACGAAGCATTTACTTGGTACGCGACAGCAGCAGCAATCTACTTGGTTATCACTTTAATTACACAAAGATTGGTAAAAGTGATCGATGGTAAGTTCTCTATTCAAGGTTTGGGTAACAAAGGGGCAATGGCATGAATCAACAATACCTCTCTCAAATGCTTGAAGGCTTAGTGACCAGTCTTCAACTCACAGGCGCTTCATTGCTTGTTGGTTGTATCTTGTCACTGCTGATGACAGTAACGCTAATTCTAAGAATACCGGCGATTCACTGGTTAACACGTGGCATCATCACGCTGTTCACTGGCACACCATTATTGGTCCAGATCTTCTTGGTGTATTACGGCCCGGGTCAGTTTGATTGGATTCGTGAAAGCTTCCTATGGACTTGGTTAAGCCAACCTTGGTTCTGTGCAATGTTAGCATTAGCTTTGAACACCGCGGCATACAGCACGCTACTGTTCAGAGGCGCATTCAACGCCATTCCAGCAGGGCAGTGGGAAGCATGTCGTGCACTAGGTATGGACAAAATCGCAACGCTTAGAGTGTTGCTTCCATACGCACTACGTCGCGCCGTTCCAGCTTACTCGAACGAAGTGATTCTTGTATTCAAAGGCACGTCACTGGCTAGCACTATCACTATCATGGATTTGATGGGCTACGCGCAGCGTATCAATGGCCAAACCTACGACACACTTACTGTGTTTGGTATCGCCGGCGCATTCTACTTAGCAGTAAACGGCATACTAACGCTGATCTTCCGTCAGGTAGAGAAGAAAGCCCTCGCATTCGAAGCCGCGTAAGCTAGCCACTCACAAGTTTAATTAACGTATAAAGCCTGCCATTTATGTTCGCATAGATGGCAGGCTTTTTTGTGTTTTGGGGCATGTGTAAGGGGACTGTGTTTATATCCAGTTGGTCGGGGTTTTTACGAAATTCATACTATATAGAAATATTCTATATTTTGTTATTCGATGTGCCTATCTATGCTTTAAGTCACTGAAATAACGAAATTAATTGTGCTAGAGTGCCATGCATATCAAACTAGATTGAATAATTCTATATTTAAATGCGGGGTTTTTCGGTCTAGTCGCTGTTAAGGCTCTAAGTTCAATTCGGCGTATAGAAATATAAAGGATACAAATGGGCGAAATTACTATAAATCAGCATTATGTACCTCGTTTTTTGCTTGATGGGTTTCGAGTTAATTCGGTAGCTGAAGATCTAGCAAAAGTTAATGTTCTTCGAATCAGAAATAACAAGCTATTGTTTAACCAGTCAGTGAAAGAGGTATTCTCACAGAACTATTTCTATGATAAGGATAATTTCATTGAAAACTTTATTGAATCGCATATTGAAACGCCTTCATCTAAACTAATTAATCAATTTCGCAGTGGTGCTTTTCATAGTTTAAATGTTGATTGTCAATGTTTGACGAAATTTTTATGTTGTCAGCTAATGAGAACTCAAGAAGCCTTGAACGAAAGCTTGAGGTATAGTGAAGAACATACTTATCATATTGCTGAAGAGTTGCTTGAACAAAATGAAATTGCATATGAAGATGATGTGCGAGACCTATTTTCTATAGAGTTCCAAGATCGTGATGCTAAGCGAAGTGTTATAGCCCAATTAGTTCTTGATAGTGTATTGATTTCGAAGGGTATGGAAGATTTGAGATTCCATATTTTAGTTAATGAAACTAGTGAAGATTTTATTATTTCAGATCACCCAGTTATTAAGTATAACTGGTTCTATAAAGATTTGAGTGCTCTTGGTGTTGCTGGTTTGATGAATAAAGGAGTTCAATTATTCCTTCCACTATCTCATAGGCTATACCTGTGTGCCTATGACTCGACTGTTTATAAATATGGGGCTAAAAATAGTGACGTCTCCGAAGTTTTAAGCCTTGAAGACGTGCGGTTTTTAAATACTATTCAAGTTAGAAATGCCAACGATCTAATTGCGTTAGGTGGTACTTTTGATGAAAGAGAGATCCGTAATCTGGTAACTAAGTATTATGGTCAAAAACTTAATGTAGTTGATAGTTTGGGGTTAGGTATGACCGATGCAAGTTCGCAAGTTGAACGGACTGTGTTGGGAGCGGTGTATTACACTCAGCGTAATCTATTGGATAAGCCTAGTTTCTTTAAAGTGTTAAAAAAATCTAAGATCTACCAAGATGAACTGATTGTAAGAGATCCTTACTTGGTCGATGGAGTCAATATGTTGTTTCAGTATAGCGCTCAACAAAGGCATCAAAGATTCGAGCCTTAACAAACGACTATGGCGTC
>NZ_JBFROH010000029.1:0-86514 GCF_041471425.1 Vibrio sp. 10N.261.52.C2
TTTAATTACGCAACAAAGCCATTTTAGGGCTAAGCTCTCCAAGTGTTGAAGATAAAAGTGATAACATACACTTTCACTGTAGTTATCATTATTCTGATAAATATCAGGTAGATATATTACTTGAAAGCGAAAGGTTTAGTGTAAAAGCCAATATTTTGGCTTTGTGAGAATATTGACACTGTTTTTATGGTTTTATACGTGTGCAAATGTATAATGCGCGTTAGTAATTAGATGAGTAGGTAGAAAATGCTTAAAAATCAAAAGGGTTTCTCCCTTGTCGAATTAGTCATCGTAATTGTTGTCGTTGGTTTATTGGCAGTGGCGGCTTTACCCCGCTTCTTAGATGTGACAGATGAGGCTAAAAAATCCAGTATTGAAGGCGTGGCTGGTGGTTTTGCAACCGCAGTATTATCAGCAAGAGCACAGTGGGAAGCAGAGGCTAGGCCATCAGAGAAGATAGGTGTTGAAACATACAATACTGTAAACTATGATGGTGTTGATTTTTGGTTAACAAGATCAAAAAACAGTAACAACGTCGAGACCGACTTTCGTGATGGCTATCCGTGGACTCTGAACAATAATTCGAGCACTGCTCCACAAGATATTTCAGATGAAACATGTTCTGAGTTGATGGAAAACTTGCTGCAAAACCCACCTAAAGTTGGTGCGGTTTCAGATATCGCTAATGACTCAAATTACAAATATTCAGCGCAAGCGAATTCAGGTGATGCAACCTGTACTTACGTTCAATTAGAAGGTAGTACCGAGCATGAATTTGTTTACGAAATGAAAACTGGTCGTGTGACCGTAACTTTGCAGTAAGTCTGCGTAAAATTAAACATAGAGAGAGCTTAACTATGAAAAGACAAGGCGGTTTCACCCTAATCGAACTAGTGGTTGTAATTGTTATTCTAGGTATTCTTGCTGTAACTGCGGCACCGCGTTTCCTAAACCTGCAAGATGATGCTCGCACTGCAACATTAGAGGGCTTACGTGGGGCTGTAGCAGGAGCCATGGGGATCTCTTATGGTAAAGCGGCAATCAACGGCATTGAAGCTACAACATATACTGCTTTTACTGATGATAATCCAGGTACTGTAGTTGAAGGTATAGCACATAGTTTTGGTTACCCTGTTGCTGTTAACGATGAAACTGCTAACCAAGGCGGTATCATGCAAACCTTAGATGTATCAAATGAGTTCGTGGTTTTAGATAGCTCTGAAGATGATGCAACTGACCCTACAAATACTACTATTGACATTGGTATAGACGGATACACTGTGCAATGTGTTCAGTATACAGCAGCTATTGATGCGAATACGCCTGCGACTGTATTGATTGTTGATGGTGCCGATGGAAACTGTGGCTTATAATCTCCAGTGAATATTATCTAGATTTTAGGCCGGCTTTTGTCGGCCTTTTTCTTCCTATCGCTCATAAATATTAAAACTATTCATATACATAAGATCGATATCTTCATTATCTTGTATAATCAGTATTCGCTTGGCAGTTAGAGGCTCATTATGGATAACAGCCCCACACCCAAAGGCTTTACTCTAGTAGAGCTGATCATCGTTATCATTATCCTCGGTATTGTTTCTACCTTTGCCGCGAGCCGCTTCGTAGGTACCTCTAGCTATTCCACTTTTACTGCGCAAGAACAAGCTACCTCTGTTATTCGCCAAATCCAAGTCAATCGAATGCAATCGAATGTTTCCGCTGCTAATGATAGCTTTCGCCTTGCTATTAATGATGACTGTTTAGGTTCAGTCACCGCTTGCAGTTTAAATCTATCGAACAGCGCTCAAAAGTCACAAGCCGATGCGCGTAGTGATTATGTACGTATATCAGACATAACGTTTTCTCCAGCGAATACTGTTATCGACTTTGATTTATTGGGGAACCCTTCAGTAAGTGCTGGAGTGAATATTACTATTAACTCTACTTCTTCAAATAATAGCGCACAAGTTTGTATTAATTCTCAAGGTTACGTGCGTGAGGGAGCATGTTTATGATGCGCTCCCGTGGCTTCACTCTTATTGAAAGTATTGTGGTGATTATCGTATTGGGCGTTGCTATGGTCACGATTACTAGTTTTTTAGCTCCTCAAGTGGCGGGCTCCGCTGACCCTCAATATCAAAACCGCTCAGTAGCTTTAGGCCAGAGTTTGATGAATCAAATATTGGCACGTGGCTTTGACCATAATAGTGACTTTGACGGAGGGGTAATGCGTTGTGGTGATTTTGAATATAGTGGTTGCACTGATCCCGACAAGCTTGGGGTTGATATTGATGATGGTGAACAAGAAGGTAAGCCAGCAACGTTTAATGACGTGGACGACTATATTGGTTGCTGGTATACGGCTGCGACTGAATCCGCCTGCCTGTCGAGTACTACGAATGAATTAGCCAATATACTTGATGAACAGATAGATGATAGCTATGCCAATTTTCGGGTGGAAGTATCTGTGTTTTACGATGGCAACATGGACGGAATTGATGACAACACAATTGGCACGATGAAGCGTGTTGAGTTACAGATCTTTGGTGGCAACAACCGCTACAGCGTTATCGCTTACAAGGGGAACTACTGATGAAGCAACGTGGTTTTACCTTAATTGAGATGATTGTAACGATTGTCGTCGTTGGTGTGATTGGTTTAGCGATCGCAGGTTTTGTTGAATACGGCATGAAAGGTTATGTCGACACTATCGATAGACAAAAGGTGCAAGTAAAAGGGCAGTTTGTTGTTGAGAAAATGTCGCGAGAAATCAGTCACGCGGTCCCTAACAGTTTTGATTCGAGTATTGCTCCGGCTTCGGTTTTTGCTCAAAAATGTCTTACCTTTTACGCTATTAAGTACTCAGGCTTTTATCACCTTGATGAAGCGACAGATGAACTTAATTTTATTATCGGCCAAGACTCCCCAATACTCGATGAAGATGATTTCCTTATTATTAACCCAACCGCGTACTCGGAGTTGGTGGCTGGTTCAACTAAGCGAATTCCTGTATCGGGGTTAGTCTCAACGAGCAATGTGTTTACCGCTTCTTCGGTAAGTTTGAGTAGTCAATCTATTGCTAAACGTCATTATATTTACGATGACAGTGATAGTGCTCCAGTGAGTTACTGTTTAGTGAACGATACTATTCAAAATCAAGGTCTAATCCAGCGTAATGGAGTTACCGTTGCGGATAGCATCAATTATTCTGAAAGTAATTTTCGTTACGAAGAGCCAAGCCTACAAAGAGGTGGTGTAATTCACATCGATCTTGTACTTGAGCAAAACAATGAAGTAAGTGTTTACCAACAAGATGTGCAGGTACTTAATGCGCCATAGTAAATCATCCCAACAAGGCAGTGTTTTGGTCGTCGCAGTATTTGTTATTGTGGTGATGGGCTTCCTCGCGACTTCTCTGGTGCAAGTCCAGTGGTCAAATCACGATACATTGACCCGCAAACAACTTGGAACACAGGCTTGGCTATTAGCACACTCCGCTAATGAGTGGGCACTTACCCAAGTTTATCCTTTGACTGTTTCGCCTGCGGTTTCAACGAGTGTGAGCACTGTGTGTAGCAACTTAAACTCAAGCCAAGTGAGTAGTGGTATGTCGACTATCTGTACTGTGGATCAACTAACTTGCCAACAAATTGGTGTGTTAGATGGTGTTGGCTTTTTCAAAATTGAATCAACAGCCGTTTGTGGCTCAGGTATCAACCAAGTTCAGCGTATTCAAGAAGTTTGGGTGAAGGAGTCAATACGATGAAAGCATGTAGATATATTTTAGTTGCCTGTTTCTGCCTATTCCCTTTGATCGCGACAGCGTCGACTTGTAACGTAGATCCGAGCGGTGAATTTAAAATATCATTTAATATCAATTCCGCCCAGCTTGTTGAATCTGTGTTTGCAGAGCAAGAGCCCGGAAATAACCGCCCGGAATACACCATCTGGACCAATGATATTAATGAGCCTACGGTGGGAGATACGCCCTTTATTCGCGATCCTCGTTACATGGTTGGTGGGGGAGACTATAGTGTTCAACTGATTTATCAGCCGGGAGCGGGAAATGATGCCGGAACCGCAGACTACTACGTTGACGATGGGCAGGGTTTTACTTTTTTAGGCAATTACCCCGCAGACTTTAAAGGTATTCACCCGCAAAGCGTCGATATTAATAGTGGGGACAGTACTGAACTAGAATGTGACAGCTCGGATATCGAGCCACCGCCGGTTTATTCAAACGATGCTCAGTATGAATTTGGTATCGTTCAGTGCTCTGGTGGAGAATGTAAGATCCCACTGACTCAGTCTTATACCAACACGCCACTGGTGTTTGTGATGCCAACCATTGATTCAAGTGCCCCTGACGCGGATGCTCCTGCAACGTTAATGGTTACCGAGGTAAGCAAAACCGAAGCGACCATCAAGCAGATTAAGGCGCCAAAGAATGGCGGTGGTTCAGATTTAGATAGCCAACCGATAACAGAAGTCAGTTACCTTGCGATTGAGCCCGGTGTGGCCGATTTTAATGGCCATGAAGTCATAGCGGGTTATTTGAACACCGATGCAGCCAGTGCTAAATCAGGCTCAAATAGTAATGATAGAGTCCTTTATAGCGATTTTGGCGGAGCTGGCTTTTCTTCTAATCCGGTGGTATTGCATCAAATTCAAACTCGAAATAACAATGATAAATGGATGACCTCTGGCAAGGTTAGGCGAACCGATGAAACGTCATACATTGATTTGTTTTTGGAGCTAAGTGCTTCTCACCGCAGTAACGATGATTATGACGATGAGAAGATCGCGTTTTTAGCGACGTTAGCCACCAATACTAACCTTGATGTTGATGGTTTTAAGGTTCAATTTGCAAGAGGGTATGATACGCCAAGTCAAAGCGGTAATGACCCAATGTTGGATGGCTGTGAGGATAAGTATGCTACCACCTCTCTAACGAATATTGACGGGATCATAGCTAATAAACAAGAGAGGGCTGGTGGACACGGAGGCTGGCTACGTCGATGTAACATTAACACGAACCAAGTTAGCTTTGTTGTAGATGAGGACTTTAGAGACCGCACGCATATTCCGGAAGAAGTGGGTTACTTTGCGTTTGAGTTACCTGAGGTGGTTCCTGTTGCCAACGTGTGTAACTTGTTTCCCGAGCCCATTCAGAGTTGGACTGGTGTGAATAGCTCATTGACGGTTACCAGCCAGCAAACAAAATTTAGCGGCTGGTCTAATAACTATATCAATCAATCTTTAAAAAAGGTCTCTGAAGGCTATGAGCTCTTTAATGATAAATGGACAACAAAAGATGACTTTTTATTATTGGGTTTTGATGATGCGAGTGAGTTTTATCATATTTATAATTTTCCAGTGTGTGATGAACATCAATGTGATGTTGGTAATAATGATAGCCAACTTGAATTAAGAAAGATTAAAGGCAGTTACGTAACCTCTATTGCAGAAAAAAATCCATCAGAAAGTTTAACCATTACGGGCAAGGCTTCGGATATTTTGCAGAGCTGCGGAGCGGACTCAGAGATATGTTCTTACCAAATTAACGGTGAAACAATAGATGTTTTCATTGAGAGTAACTTGTCTAAGCTCGTTATCAACAAGCAGGGGAATGATTATAATCTAGTTCGAATCGTCTTAGATGAAGACAGTTATATCTCAGATGTTAAAGTTAGTGGAGGGGCGGGTGTAGAACTGGTTTTTCCTGATAATTCCACGGTGACCTTTGATAATTATGAGCATGATGCAGGAGATTTGGTATATGCCTTTGAGGGCAACTCTCAAATAAATGTGATAACACGTATGAAGTTTAACTTGGCAGTTGATATACAATCTGACTTCGCTTATCCCATTATATACGCTCCTAAAGGTGAGGTCATATTTGACGTTGGGAACTCTACTTTCAAAGGATTTATTCTCGCAGATACTGTAGATTTAAATCAGACAGCTATTCATGGTGCCGTGACAGCGAGAGTCGCCGTGCTTGATAATGGTGTAACGATAATCAAACCTGATTATTCTTGTGAACCCCCAGTACAGCAAGGATTATTGGTTGTAGAACCTCAACAATTATATAGCCTAACCTGTGAGCGAATTCCGGTTGAGTTTCGCCTAGAAGAGAATGGCGAATTGGTCGACTCTAATGAGCAGTTTGAAGCGACGGTAACCCCAACGGGAACGCGATGGTGTAAGGGTGAAGCTAACAATGCGTGTGAAACTCCGGATTATACGTTTGATGGTGGCATTCGAACCTTGTATTTAGACTCTGATACGGTTGGTAGTTTCAGTGTTGGGGGAGTCTACGATTCAGAGCCCGCAACATCGACACAAGTTTTTTATGTGCCCTATAAGTTTGATACAAGCCCAAGCCAAATACATATGAATGCAGCTCAAGACTCTCAAGAGTTAGTGGTAGAGGTGACGGCTCAAGCTTGTGATCAAGGCGTTGTTAGCCCAGTAAATGGCTATACTAAAAACTTATCATTTGATGCTTCTAAAGATTACTTTCTTGAAATGCCTACCCCTGAAGATGGATCACTTGATGACTTCTCAGTTACAGATCTAAATTTTGATAATGGTGGTGCTACAACTGAAGTAAATTGGAGCAATGTTGGGCAAGTTAATGTAGTTATCAATGATCCTAGCTTTGATTGTTCTGAAATTGAAGGGTGTCCTATTTATGAACAGCCTGATTCCGCAAGTTCGGGGTTGGTTGGTAGCTTTGTTGTCAAATCTAAACCTTATGAGTTTGCTGTATGTACTGATAGCGATTCAAGTGGAACGAGTACAGAATCCAGTAGTAGTGGCTTTGTTGCAGCGGGGGAGAGCTTTGATGTGGACGTGAAACCCATGATTACCGGAGCTAATGTAAATTCCGTATGTTCAAATAATGTAGGTGTTCCTTCGAATTATTTTGTGTCTCAAGCTTCGATCAGTGTTTCCCATTATTTAGACACACCAAGTGAGGGTGTACTTGGCTATTTGATGCCCGACACGATATCTCCGAGTATTTCAATTAGTGATCAGTCAAATGGTGGGTACCAACTTGATGGGTTAACCTACTCAGAGGTAGGAAGTTTTGAATTGGTTGCAATTGAAACGGGTAACTTTTATAGCACCATTGCCCCTCCAAATGGTGATTCAGGTGTCACTGGGTCTAAAACTATCGGCCGTTTTTACCCCAAATACTTCATGCAAGGTGACCCTGAGTGGAATGTTACAAATCAAAGTGATATTGCATACTTAGACCAACCTTATGACTCAACCGTTCATCAGGTATACCCAATGGCATCAGGTGAAAGCAGTGTTGGTAACGCGCTTAACAACTATCAATTCTTTGCCCCGAGCCTACAAGCCAGTTTTGGTGTTCTAGATGATACAGCTGTCGATAATGGGTTCTTGCTGGATACTGAGGCAGGCACTTGGTCTACTGATCGTAAGCATTGGTTGTTGAACGATAGTGCCGCAGTTCTTCAGCGAGTTACGGATTTGGATGACGTTAGCCGCAGAGATGCACCGTTTAATACTTCAGATGCTAACTCCACTATTACCCACTTTGGCTTGACTGTTGCAGGAGTTGATCCTGTTTCATTTACTGACTCTGATATTTTGACTGATTCTGTCGAGTTTCCGGTCCAGCCTCCAGCTCGTTATGGTCGAATGGTGCTAGATGATATTGGTGGTAATTCTGATACTACTCTAACTATTCCATTGCGCGCTGAGTTCTGGGATGGCAGCGAGTTTATTGTTAACGAGGATGATGACCGCAGTACCTTCAATGGGGCTAATACTTGTAAACAAGTTATTTGGCACAGTGAAGGGGCGGCAACCACTTTAGTTTCACTTAACGGTAGTGGGAATGTGGATGATGGAGAAGAAGAGGTCACAGCAAATCAAAATACGCCAGCAGGAACAGACGCGCCACGTGAGCAAGTTCGTCTGTGGTTAAGAATGGATGACTCTGAGCCTGATAGCGATGGCGGGAATAACATCTCATGTAGTGGCAGTGATCAAGATCAACCATGGCTACGTTACAACTGGCGCCAACTGGGTGATGAAGATCCCTCCACCGTCGTCACATTTGGTATCTACCGCGGTAACGATCGTGTGATCTACCGAGGTGAAAGTGGCTTAACAGGTCAGTAATAATATAATTTTTGCCCCTTAAGTTAGGAATCTGTAAGAAATTGCGGGTTTCAGTCCATGTTTGCACTTCAATGCCTTGCCGTAACAGCAAGGCATTGGTACATTTAGTGCAATTTTTGTCTTCTAATTCTTGCAGGATGAGCGAAGAATATGTTTAAAAAACTTCGTGGCATGTTTTCAAACGACCTATCGATTGATTTAGGTACAGCCAATACCCTTATTTATGTAAAAGGCCAAGGCATTGTTCTTGATGAGCCTTCAGTTGTCGCTATTCGCCAAGATCGTGCGGGTTCTGCAAAGAGTGTCGCTGCTGTTGGCCACGCTGCTAAGCAAATGCTTGGTCGTACGCCTGGTAACATCTCAGCGATCCGTCCAATGAAAGACGGTGTAATCGCCGACTTTTACGTAACGGAAAAAATGCTTCAGCACTTCATCAAACAAGTGCATGACAACAGTGTGCTTAAACCAAGTCCTCGTGTTTTGGTTTGTGTACCTTGTGGTTCAACACAGGTTGAGCGTCGTGCTATCCGTGAATCAGCGTTAGGTGCTGGTGCTCGTGAGGTTTACCTAATCGATGAGCCTATGGCTGCTGCGATTGGTGCTGGCCTACGTGTCTCTGAGCCAACAGGTTCAATGGTTGTTGATATCGGTGGTGGTACTACTGAAGTTGCGGTTATCTCACTGAACGGTGTGGTTTACTCGTCTTCTGTTCGCATTGGTGGTGACCGTTTTGATGAAGCGATCATCAACTACGTTCGTCGTAACTACGGCAGCTTGATCGGTGAAGCGACAGCAGAGAAGATCAAACACGAAATCGGTTCAGCTTACCCTGGCGATGAAGTCGAAGAGATCGAAGTACGTGGTCGTAACCTTGCTGAAGGTGTGCCTCGTAGCTTTAGCCTAAACTCAAACGAAATCCTTGAAGCACTTCAAGAGCCTCTATCTGGCATCGTATCTGCAGTGATGGTTGCACTTGAACAGTGTCCACCAGAGCTGGCTTCTGATATCTCAGAAAACGGTATGGTACTAACGGGTGGTGGTGCACTGCTTAAAGACCTTGATCGTCTGTTAACAGAAGAAACAGGTATCCCTGTTGTTGTTGCAGAAGAGCCATTAACGTGTGTTGCTCTAGGTGGCGGTAAAGCTCTAGAGATGATCGACATGCACGGCGGCGATCTGTTCAGCGAAGAATAATATCTAGTGTTAGGCTCTTTTCTTATCTAGTTTTATGTAAAGAGCCTAGGACCTTGTCTATAGGATCAAATGTAGCTCTAGGACCAAATATAGAATGAAGCCAATTTTTGGTAGAGGTCCCTCTCTACAATTGCGCCTGTTTTTTGCTGTAATTTTATCAGCCAGCCTTATGCTGGCTGATAGTCGTTTAGATGCTTTCTCAAATGTTCGCTATCTATTAAACAGCATGGTTGCGCCTATTCAATATGCAGCCAACTTGCCTCGCACTATGTTCGATGGTGTTTACGACCGTTTTAGCACTCGCAAAGGGTTAATTGAATCTAACCATAATATTAAACGAGAAGTCTTGCGTCTGAAGAGCGAGCTGATTCTGCTTGAGCAATATCAAGAAGAAAACAAGCGCCTTCGTAAGCTGTTAGGCTCGCCGTTTATCCGTGATGAGAAGAAAGTCGTCACAGAAGTTATGGCGGTAGACACTTCACCATATCGCCATCAAGTCGTGATCGACAAAGGTCAGATTGATGGGGTGTATGAAGGTCAACCGGTGATCAACGAAAAAGGCATTGTCGGCCAAGTCACTTTCGTTGCTGCTCATAATAGTCGTGTATTACTACTCACTGATGCAAACAATGCGATTCCTGTTCAGGTTATTCGTAATGACATCCGTGTGATTGCTTCGGGCAATGGCATGATTGATGAGATCCAGCTAGAGCACATTCCAACCAGTACCGATATACAAGAAGAAGATCTGTTGGTGACATCAGGTCTTGGTGGGGTATATCCAGAAGGTTATCCAGTCGCCTATGTTACGGCCGTTGATTACGACCCGAAACGTGAGTTCGCTGTGATTAAAGCTGAGCCTGTGGTTGAGTTCGATAAGCTCAGATACCTGCTGCTTGTATGGCCTGATGAAAACAAACAGATGCAAGCGGATCAATCGAGCATAGAACAAGCATTGTTAGAGGGCGAAGATGGCCAATAGCGTTTTGAGAAGCAAGGTAGTAATTTTCTGCTCATTTTTAATAGCACTGATTCTGCAGACGATCCCTTGGCCTGGTAGCTTAGATTTATTTAGACCATCTTGGTTACTGCTGGTTACGTGTTACTGGGTTTTGGCTCTACCGCATCGTGTTAACGTGGGTAGTGCTTTGATTTTAGGCTTATTGTGGGACCTTTTGATCGGCTCTACTCTGGGTATTCGAGGCATGATGATGGCAATAGTGATGTACATTATTGCGATGAACTTCCTCGTCATTCGTAACATGGCGTTATGGCAGCAAGCGATGATCATTGCCGCGTTAACGGTCTTGTTTGAGGTGTTGATCTTCTTTGGTGAATATTTGATCCAAGATGTTGTTTTCAATCCGTTATCGTTATGGAGCGCATTGATAAACTGTATACTTTGGCCTTGGATGTTTTTATTAATGAGACGCGTGCGTCGCCATTGGCATGTGAGGTAGCGTGACGATGGAAAAGAAACATTTAGTTTTGGCATCCGGCTCTCCACGCCGCAAAGAATTGCTATCTCAACTCGGTTATGAGTTTTCTGTCCTCGTAACCGATGTTGAAGAGTGTAAACACGCTCAAGAAACCGCCGAAGAATATGTTAAGCGACTATCTTTAGATAAAGCTTTAGCTGCGTTGTCTTTATTGAAAGATAACCCTTCTGAAAGGCAGCATGTCGTTCCTAGTTCTGATACTGTAGATCATGGCTCTGATATAGTCGTTCTTGGTTCTGACACAGTCGTCGTAAGCCAAGGGCAAGTGCTTGAGAAACCCACCGATTTTGCTGACTCTAAGCGCATGCTTACTCAGTTAGCGAATGAACGTCACCAAGTGATGACGGCGGTTTCTGTGGTTTCAGAAGAAAAACAAAGAACAGAAATCATTATTACCGACGTATGGTTTAAACCCCTCAGTGAAAAAGAAATAGAACAATACTGGCAAACAGGGGAGCCATGCGATAAAGCCGGTAGCTATGGGATCCAAGGTTTGGGCGGACGCTTTGTCACCCGAATCGAAGGTAGTTATTACGCCGTTGTCGGCTTACCTTTATTTGAAACGGACCAGCTACTGCAAGAATTCTTATAATTACTAACCTGAGGTGCACCATGAGTGCTGAATTGTTGCTGAACGTGACCCCGAGTGAAACTCGTGTGGCCATGATTGAAGGAGGGGCTCTTCAAGAGATCCATGTCGAACGAGATGCTCGACGCGGTATCGTAGGAAATATCTATAAAGGACGTGTAAGCCGTGTTCTTCCGGGAATGCAGGCGGCTTTTGTGGATATAGGCCTTGAGAAAGCAGCTTTTTTACACGCCTCTGATATTGTCCCACACACTGAATGTGTCGCTGAAAACGAAAAGAAACAATTTCAGGTTCGTGATATCTCAGAGCTTGTCCGTCAAGGGCAAGACATTGTGGTGCAAGTGGTCAAAGACCCTCTTGGTACTAAAGGTGCTCGCTTAACCACTGATATCACTCTACCGTCTCGTTATCTGGTATTTATGCCGGGCGCAAGTCATGTTGGTGTATCTCAACGTATCGACAGCGAGTCTGAACGTAACCGTCTTAAAAAAGTCGTGTCTCGTTACTGTGACGAACACGGTGGCTTCATCATCCGCACAGCAGCAGAAGGTGCAGATTCAAATGAGTTGGCACAAGATGCCGCATTCTTGAAGCGATTATGGCTAAAAGTATTAGAGCGTCGTGGTAAGCACAAGGCGCGTACTCGTTTGTATGGTGAGCTTTGCTTAAGCCAACGTATCTTACGTGACTTCGTCGGTACTGAGCTGAGCAAGATTCAGGTCGATTCTCGTCTAGAATATGAAAACCTAAAAGAGTTTACCTCTGAATACGTGCCTGAGCTGACAGACAAGCTTGAGCTGTATGAAGGTGATAAGCCTATCTTTGATATGTACGATACCGAGAACGAAATTCAGCGTTCATTGGATCGTAAAGTCGAATTAAAGTCTGGTGGATATCTGATTATCGACCAAACTGAAGCGATGACCACGGTTGATATCAACACTGGCGCGTTTGTTGGTCGTCGTAATCTAGAAGAGACGATTTTCAACACCAACGTAGAAGCGACTCAAGCGATTGCTCGCCAGCTACGTCTGCGTAACCTAGGTGGCATCATCATTATCGACTTTATTGATATGTTGTCTGAGGAACATCGTAAGCGAGTACTAACTTCTTTAGAGGCTGCGCTCGACAAAGACCGTGTGAAAACCAATATTAATGGCTTCACGCAGCTTGGGTTGGTTGAGATGACTCGTAAACGTACTCGTGAAAGTATTGAGCATATCCTATGTTCGAGCTGTCCTGCTTGTGAAGGCCGCGGCAGTGTGAAGACAGTTGAAACCGTTTGTTATGAAATTCTTCGAGAGATCACGCGAGTGAATCGTGCGTACGACGCCGATAAATTTGTGGTCTATGCGGCAGCTGCCGTAGCTGAGGCGTTAGAGGGCGATGAATCTCATGCGCTTGCGGAGCTTGAAGTCTTTATTGGTAAGCAAGTTAAAATCCAGGCTGAGCCTCTGTACATACAAGAGCAGTTTGATGTTGTTATGATGTAATGGAAATTTTGTGAGCTCAAGCGTTACTCTGATTCTACGTGCATGTTTATGGTTAGTGGTTACTCTCTTAGTAACGCTAGCCATTGCCGTTACTACACTGCGTGTAGCCTTGCCCAATTTAAACAAGTATCAATCTGAAATTGAGCTTTGGGTAAACCAACACTCCGGTTTTGATTTTTCGATTCAAGATGTGGGCGGTTTTTGGCGTAATACTCACCCCTCTATTGCTCTGCAAGGCGTTAAAGCTAGCCTCCCCAATGCAGAAGATGTGACCTTCTCTGTTGAGCGTGTTGAAGTCGAGTTTGACTTGATTCAATCGCTCGTGCAGATGCGCCCGGTTGTGGCCGATCTAGTCATGAATCAAATGTATCTTGATATCCGCTCAATTGATCTGTTTGCCGGACAAAATGGCAAAGACGAACCTACAGATCCCGAGTCTTCCAAGCGAGTGATACAAGAGCTCGATAATTTACTGCTAAAAACACTCGTCGATGTAACTGCAAAAGATTCTTCTATTCTTTATCACTCTGTTTCGGGTGAAGAACGTCAGCTCGATATAGAAACCTTAAAATGGCAAAACTCAGACAAACATCACCTTGCTGAAGGTGTGGTGAGTATCAAAGATGCCAATCTAAACTCTCTGTCAGTGAGTGCTAACTTTATTGATGGTGGGTCACTGACTGATGTGACTGGTGAGTTTTATGTCAGTGCCGACAGCATTTCTGTTAAGCCATGGCTTACGCATTATATGCAGGCGGAATCCGGCATTGAAACGGGTACTGTGAGCTTGAATAGCTGGCTTACACTGCGCAATAGCAAACCGGTAAGCGCTTATGTAGAGGTTTTACCCTCAGAATTGACGTGGAACGAAGATGGCGAGCATGACCTCATGCTTGAGTCCGGTGTCTTTAAGTTATCTCCGACAGATGACGGTTGGCAAGTAAATGGTCACTCACTAAATCTTAGAACGGATGACACACCTTGGCCAGAACTCGACGTAGCCTTCAAGTGGAATCAAGGTCCATGGCAACTCAACATTTCTGAGCTGGATATTGCGACTATTACTCCGTTGATTAAGCTGCTGCCTGACTCTGAACAATCAACCAAAATGATTAACGTATTGGCGCCGGGCGGCTCTGTTTCTGATATCCGTGTTTCCATGGGTTCGGGAATTGACAGTTTACGTTATTCAGCCAGTTTTTCTGATCTTGCTATCGAGCAGTGGGAACTAGTCCCAGGCTTTAGCCAAGTGTCTGGTAGTGTGTTTGGTTCGGCCTCGGAAGCGAAAGCTAGCCTGCATGTTATTGACGATGTGTTCCCTTATGGTGACGTATTCCAAGCGCCTTTGAATATCAAACAAGGTCAGGTTGATATTGTTTGGCAGCAAGATGAAAACGGCTGGAAGCTGTGGTCAGACAAAATCACAGCTGCCACCCCCGATTTACAAGTACTAGGCGCATTCCGCTTAGACTTCCCAAAAGATGCGAGCCCGTTTTTATCCTTCTACGGCGAAGCGGACGCTTACAATGTCGGTGAAACATGGCGCTACTTACCTACACTGGCTCTTGGGCAAGATCTAACAGACTACCTTTCAACTGCGATTCAAGCCGGTAAAGCGGATACCGTAAAACTGTTGTGGCATGGTGATTTGTCTCAATATCCATACACTAACCACGATGGTATTTTCCAGGTTTGGGTTGGCTTAGAAGATGCGAAATTCAGCTTTGATACCGCGTGGCCACTGATTACTGATCTTCAGCTTGATCTGTTGTTTGAAAATGATGCGATGCATCTGGATTCTCGCTCAGCTCAACTGATGGATGTGACGGCAGATCGAATCACAGGACGCATTCCTTATTTAGGGGAAGGCGGCCATATTGAAATTGAAGCTAAAGCGACGGCGTCTGGCAACGCAGTACGCGATTACATGACGTCTTCGCCACTGGTGGGCTCGGTAGGCGCAGCCTTAACCGCACTTCAAGTGAGTGGTGATGTCTCTTCTGAGTTCCAGCTGAATATTCCGTTTGATTCTGAAAAAGAAGCAAGAGCATGGGGTTACGCCGACTTAAGTGGCAACCATGTTGAGATTGAAGCGCCGCCAATGGTGCTCGAGAACACCACGGGTCGAATTGAATTTGATAATGACGTAGTGACGGCAAATGGCCTCGCTGCGGATCTGCTTAACCAAGGTATCTCGCTTGATTTTAAGGGCCTTAATGATGGTCCTGGCTATGCAGTTGATATTGATGTGTTAGGTGATTGGGACGTCAAGCCTCTAGAACCTTACATCGGTGAGCAATGGTTAAGCCGCTTATCAGGTCATGCGCAATGGCAAAGCCAGATTGATATCCAGCTGAATGATATCGGCTTTACCTACCAACTAGACTTACAGTCAGACCTAAAATACTTGGCGAGTGATTACCCATATCCATTGGCGAAAAAATCACTAGAAAGTGGCTCTGCAAGGCTACAGGCATCGGGTAACCAAGAGACGATTACCGCGCGCCTGCAATTGCCAAAAACCAAGTACCAAGCTGAGATTGATATCACAGGCGACGTGCCTGAGTTAACGGCGACCAACTTAGTGCTTGGTCGCGGTGGCTACAAAATTAGCCCGGTGGTGGGCCATCACGCCCTGATTCGTACAGACAAATTCAATGCCGATGATTGGTTATCGGTTGTAATGGAACCGGTAAAGCCTTCAACGGCTGTACTTAGTCAAATGAACACGCCAACCATACCTGCGCCAAGCCGTATTACCTTTGAGAGTAAAGAGCTGATCTTGGGTGGTATCTCTTGGAATGACGTCGATTTTAGTGCTAGTAAGAACAAACAGGCGTGGCAAATGGAAGTGTCTAGCCAAGAGCTAGAAGGGGATATTAACTACCTGCCTCCTTATGATTTGACAGTTTCACTGGATCGTCTGCATCTGTTTGTTCCTGAGTGGAGTGATAAGAACAACCAAGATCAGCAACTGCTGCAACGTAAAGAACAAGCTGCGCCATTGATATCCAAATTGGATAGAGAGATCCACGATGCGATGCCAAACCTGACCCTGACGCTGAACGACTTTTGGCTGCAAGGCTATAAGGTCGGTAAAGTCGATGTTGAGATGGCCAGACAAGATAATCGCATTGATTGGAAGAAGATTCAGGTTCGAAGCGGCGGCAATAAAGCGGATGTCAGCGGTTGGTGGGAACTGGACGGTGACAAGAGTCATTCCGCGCTAACGGTTGATGTTGAAGGCGAAAACAACAGTGAGCTCATGGAGCGCTTTGGTATTACTTCCGGGATTCAAAAAGCGCCATTCGCGTTGGAAGGTCAACTAAATTGGGATGGTTCGCCTTGGGGAATCAAAATGGATACCCTTGATGGCAACGTTAAAACCAAGTTTGGTAAAGGCATTATCTCGGATGTGAGCGGCGCAGCTCGATTACTTGGCCTGTTTAGCCTAGATTCGATCATCCGTAAGATGCAGCTCGATTTCTCAGATGTGTTTGATAAAGGTATGGCCTTCAACAGCATCACCGGAACAGGCGAGATTCAAAATGGTATCTTCCTGACCAATGATCTGAACATGGATGCGGTCGCAGGTGAGATGAAAATCAAAGGTATCGCTAACCTCAACACGCGTCAGGTTGATGCTGAGGTGAACTTTACCCCAGATATTACCTCGGGTATTCCCGTATTAACGGCCTTTGCGGTAACCCCTCAAACGGCGCTGTACGTATTGGCGGTGACCACGGTTATCTCGCCAGTTGTGGAAGTCTTTACCCAAGTAAATTATTCGGTGAAAGGACCATTGGATTCACCAACGGTGAGCGAACTTTCTCGTAGCTCTGGCGAGTTTCAGCTGCCAGAGAAGCTGAGAAAATTAGCCGAATAGGCCTTAAATTAGCCGAAAAGACCTTATGCCCGAGTCTGCGAATATACGGTGAAATGCTGATTTCTGAATCATAATGAATGGAGGAGCGATACACATGGATTGTGTTGGGTTGATTCAAATGACATCTGGCCCCAGCCCTGAATTGAACTTTGAGTACCTTGCTCAAGAAGTTGCAAAGTGCAAAGAGTTGGGGGCTAAGTGGGTTGTTTGCCCTGAAAACGCGTTAGTTTTTGGCAGTAAAGCCGACTATCACCAGTGTGCTGAGCCTTTTAATGATGGCCCACTGCAAAAGAAAATCTCTGAGCTAGCAAAGCTTCACAGAATTTGGATCGTCATTGGCAGTATGCCGATAAGCACAACTAACGGAGTGACGACCACCACCTTGGTGATTGATGATTTTGGTTGCCTCGTTGCTCATTACGACAAGCTACACATGTTTGATGTGGATGTCGCTGACGCCCATAAGTGCTATCGAGAGTCGGATATTTTCACTCCGGGCAACCAAGTTGTGACAGCGGAAACGCCTTTTGGTCGCTTAGGTTTGAGTATTTGTTATGATGTGCGCTTTCCACACTTGTATTCAGAGTTACGTAAGCAAGGGGCACAAATCATTGTGGTGCCTGCGGCTTTTACAGCGGTAACGGGTCAAGCGCACTGGGAAGTACTATTAAGATGCCGCGCGGTTGAAACACAGTCGTGGATTGTCGCGGTAGGTCAAGGCGGAAAACACCCTTGCCAAAGAGAAACATGGGGACACTCAATGGTGGTTGATCCATGGGGACGAGTGGTCGCACAGTTAGACCAAGATCCTAAAAGTATGGTGGTTGAGATAGACACATCCAGTTGCGAGTCCATTAGGCAAAATATGCCCATCGCGCAACACTCTCGATTTACCAATCAATTTTAATTACAAACAAGAGCCATCTATGAGCATTAATCAAATTGAAGAAGCGCTACTGAACCCGACAGGGCTTACGGAGCAAAATATCGCAGATACATTGGCGAGTATTGCTACCCGCCAAATTGATTATGCTGATATCTACTTTCAGTCAAGCTGGCACGAATCTTTAGTGCTAGAAGACAGCATTATTAAAGACGGCTCTTTCAATATCGATTGCGGTGTTGGCGTTCGTGCAGTATCTGGTGAAAAGACTGGTTTTGCTTACTCTGACCAAATCCAATTGGATGGTCTTAAGCAGAGCGCAATTGCGGCTCGTGGTATTGCTAAACAAGGTCAAAACGGCAAGGTTCAAGCGTTCAAACGCAACTCTAATCAAGCTTACTATGATGCAGTTAACCCGCTTGCGAGTTGGGAAAAACAGCAGAAAACAGAATTACTAAAATCATTAGATGCTTACATTCGCACTAAAGAGCCGATGGTGACTGAAGTATCGGTGAGTTTAAGTGGTGTGCATGAGCAGATGCTGGTTGCTGCGACTGATGGCACTTACGCTGGTGATATTCGTCCGCTGGTTCGCTTGTCTATTAGCGTACTTGCACAGAAGGGTGATCGTCGTGAGCGTGGTAGCGCTGGTGGTGGTGGCCGTTTTGGTTACGACTTCTTCTTAAGTGATGACAAAGGCACTCAAGTTGCTTACCAATTTGCGGATGAAGCGATTCGCCAAGCATTAGTTAACCTTGAAGCAGTGGCTGCGCCTGCTGGTGCCATGCCTGTGGTTCTTGGTTCTGGTTGGCCGGGCGTTCTGCTGCATGAAGCGGTAGGCCACGGTTTAGAAGGCGACTTCAACCGTAAAGAGTCGTCAGTATTCTCCGGCAAAGTTGGTGAGCAAGTAACTTCAAGCCTATGTACGATTGTCGATGACGGTACATTAACGGATCTACGCGGTTCATTGAACGTCGATGATGAAGGTGTTAACGGTCAGTACAATACGTTAATCGAAAACGGCATCCTAAAAGGTTACATGCAAGATAAGCTGAACGCTCGTCTAATGGGTGTAGCACCGACAGGTAATGGTCGTCGTGAGTCATACGCGCATCTTCCAATGCCACGTATGACGAATACATACATGCTACCGGGCGAACACACACCGGAAGAGATCATCGCGACGGTTGAGAAAGGTATCTACGCACCGAACTTCGGTGGCGGTCAGGTCGATATCACATCAGGTAAGTTCGTATTCTCAGCGTCTGAAGCGTACATGATTGAAAACGGTAAGATCACTCACCCAGTGAAAGGCGCGACGCTAATCGGTTCTGGTATCGAAGCGATGCAGCAGGTGTCTATGGTGGGTAACGACCTAAGCATCGACCGTGGTGTGGGTGTGTGTGGTAAGGCTGGTCAAAGTGTGCCAGTGGGTGTTGGTCAACCAACATTGAAACTAGACTCGCTAACCGTTGGTGGTACTGAGTAATTCAGACTAACCTCTGCCGACTTACTTCAAAATATTAAATTGAAAAGCGCCTCCAATGTGAGGCGCTTTTTGTTTTTAGATTACTGATTCAGTGAGCGTATAGAGTCACTACATGTTCTCTTCCGCAAACTCAGCTAGTCGGCTACGCACCACACCATTGAGGTGGATGTTGGCACTGCCTTCGAAGTTTTTAAAACGCTCAACCATGTAGGTTAAGCCTGAAGTCACAGGGGTTAGGTAAGAAGAATCTATCTGCGCTAAGTTACCTGAGCAGACGATCTTAGTACCTTCACCACAACGGGTGATGATGGTTTTTATCTGTGAAGCGGTGAGGTTCTGACACTCATCCAAAAGCACAAAGGCATTTTGAATCGAGCGGCCACGCATGAAGTTGATTGATTTGAACTGGATATTGGCTTTGTCACAGATGTACTTCATCGAGCCTTCTGTGCAGTGGTCGTTCTTGTGCAGCGCTTCCAGTGTATCGGTCACTGCGGCTAACCAAGGCAACATTTTCTCTTCCTCTGTACCCGGAAGGAAACCTATCGACTCACCAATATCAGGGGTGTTGCGGGTTACGATGATCTTATCGAATTGCTTACGTTCAATGGTTTGTTCAAGTGCAGCAGCCATAGCAAGCAGTGTCTTACCACTACCTGCGGCGCCAGTGAGAATCACAAGATCAATATCAGGGTCGAGCAGCGCATCAATCGCCATGCCTTGATAGACGTTCTTTGGTGTGATGTCCCATGCTCTGCGATTCATCAATCTTTCGCGGCTGAGGTCTCTCAGGGTAATGCTTTCCGGCTCAATCTCCTCGACTCGAGCGGCAAAGTCACTTTCTTCGTCAATCACATATTGGTTGAGGAAGGTTGGCTCGAACGGCGCTCTTGCTAAGGTGTGCAGCGTCTTGCCGCCTAAACTTCTGCTCTCGACATTATCGATACCATCCCAAAATGAGCCTTCCAGTTGTTGGAAGCCTTTGGTGAGGTATTGGATATCATCAATCAGTTGGTCAGTTTGATAGTCTTCAACAAAACGTACACCGGCGCCTTTTGCTCGTAAACGCATATTGATGTCTTTGGTGATGAGAACCACTTCGCGTGGTGCGCGTTTATTTTGAAGATAGAGGACAGCGTTGAGGATTCGGTTATCGCCCGCCTTGTCATCGGCAAAGGCTTTGATGCTTTCTTGAAGTTCGTAGTCAGCGAGTATTGAAATACTGCCAGATGCATTTATGTCTTTAGAAAAAGGGATGCCTTCCGATATTTGGTCTGGTGTGGCTTCCCTGAACAGGTCTTCGAGCGTTCGAATCGCAATTCTCGCATCTCGAGCAACGTCTCTTTTACTGTCTTTGATTCTGTCGAGTTCTTCTAGCACTGTCATGGGGATAACGACATCGTGCTCTTGGAAAGAAAATATAGCGAAGGGTTCGTGCAGTAGGATATTGGTGTCTAAAACAAATAGCTTCCGGTTGGTCTCGCCCATAGCATCTCCTTGCCGACGTGCGGCTTGCCTTGCATTCATTGAACGTAGATAAAGCTCATATAAAGATTAGTATCTGATTCTGGTGATAGTCAACTACTCACCTAAACTTCATCTAGAGGAACAGCACCATATCGTTACGAGTGAATATGGTGTATTCGTTTGAGAGCAGCAATCTGCTACCTATAGATTAACCATGAATTTTTGACAGTTTGATTGCACTGGCGAAAACAGAAAAAAAGCATGAAATCATCTCCTTTAGGCGTGACCTAAATCACAGCATCGAGTAAGATTAGCGACCTTTTTCTGCACCATTTTCTCGAGATATTTATTATTGAGAGCGCACTTAAAAAGTGGCTGCAAACTAGACATTTTTGGCTATATTTTTAGTTCAGGAGCGATAGTGTTCTTGTTTAAAACTGCAGTTAAGAAGACCAAATTCCAACTATAAGATTGAGGTAGTCGATTCATGACATTTGCTTTGGGGCAACGCTGGATAAGCGATACGGAGAGCGATTTAGGTTTAGGTACCGTTGTAGCAATGGATGCTCGCACAGTGACACTAATGTTTGCAGCGTCAGAAGAAAACCGTGTTTATGCACGTACTGATGCTCCCGTAACCCGAGTAACGTTTAATGTAGGCGATGTCATCGAATGCCAAGAAGGTTGGTCTCTGTCTGTCGAGGAAGTTATCGAAGACAAAGGTCTGCTGACTTACTTAGGTACTCGCGAAGATACCCAAGAAACAGAAGTCACTCTGCGTGAAATCTTCTTAAGCAACCAGATCCGCTTTAACAAGCCACAAGATAAGCTATACGCAGGTCAAATCGACCGTATGGATAACTTTGTGTTGCGTTACCGTGCGCTAAGCAACCAGTACCAACAACACAAGAGCCCGATGCGTGGCTTGTGTGGTATGCGTGCTGGCTTGATCCCTCATCAGCTATACATCGCTCATGAAGTGGGTCGTCGTCACGCTCCGCGCGTTTTACTGGCTGATGAAGTGGGCCTAGGTAAAACCATCGAAGCGGGCATGATCATCCACCAACAGGTGCTGTCTGGCCGTGCTGAACGCATTCTGATTGTGGTTCCTGAAACTCTACAACACCAATGGTTAGTAGAGATGATGCGCCGTTTCAACCTGCATTTTTCTATCTTCGATGAAGAGCGTTGTATTGAAGCGTTTGCTGAATCAGACAACCCGTTTGATACCCAGCAGTACGTTCTGTGTTCTTTGGACTTCCTACGTAAGAGCCGTAAGCGCTACGAGCAAGCACTTGAAGGCGAGTGGGACTTGTTGGTTGTCGATGAAGCGCACCACCTTGAGTGGAGCCAAGACAAACCAAGCCGTGAATACCAAGTGGTTGAAGGCTTAGCGGAAAATACGTCTGGTGTGCTACTACTAACAGCAACGCCTGAACAGCTTGGTCGTGAGAGCCACTTTGCACGTCTGCGTCTGCTTGATCCTGATCGCTTCTACGATTACGAAGCATTCGTTGAAGAAGAAGACCAATACGCACCGGTTGCTGATGCAGTAACGGCTCTGTTCTCTGGAGTGAAGCTTGAAAACAGCGCGAAGAACCAGATTACGGAACTGCTTTCTGAGCAAGATGTTGAGCCTCTGTTCCGTGTGATTGAAGGTGATAGCAGCGAAGAAGAGCAAGCGTTAGCTCGCCAAGAACTGATTGATAACCTTATGGATCGCCATGGTACCGGCCGTGTTCTTTTCAGAAACACACGTGCTGCAATCAAAGGCTTCCCTAAGCGTAATGTAAACCTACTGCCGATGGAGATTCCAACGCAGTACACAACCTCAATGCGTGTATCTGGCATGATCGGTGGCAAAATGGCTCCCGAAGCTCGTGCAATGAAGATGCTGTATCCAGAAGAGATCTTCCAAGAGTTTGAAGGTGAAGATTCAAGCTGGTGGCAGTTCGACTCACGTGTTAACTGGTTGATTGAAAAGATCCAAGACAAGCGCAGCGAGAAAATCCTAGTGATCGCCTCTCGTGCAAGTACGGCTCTTCAATTAGAGCAAGCACTGCGTGAGCGTGAAGGTGTGCGTGCAACCGTATTTCACGAAGGCATGTCGATTCTAGAGCGTGATAAAGCTGCGGCTTACTTTGCTCAAGAAGAGGGCGGCGCTCAGGTTCTTATCTGTAGTGAAATCGGCTCTGAAGGTCGTAACTTCCAGTTCGCTAACCAACTTGTGATGTTCGATCTTCCATTCAACCCAGACTTGCTTGAGCAACGTATTGGCCGTTTGGACCGTATCGGTCAGCTGCGTGATATCGACATTCATGTTCCTTACCTAAAAGGCACATCACAGGCGATCCTTGCGCGTTGGTTCGATGAAGGTCTGAATGCATTTGCGGAAACTTGTCCAACGGGTCGCACGGTTTACGATAAGTACTCAGATGTTCTTATCGAGATGCTGGCTTCTGGTAACACTGAGCAACTTGATGAAGTGATTGAAGAGTCTGCCAAGCTAAATCAAAGCCTGAAATCAGATCTAGAAAAAGGCCGTGATCGCTTATTAGAAATGCACTCAAACGGCGGCGACAAAGCGCATGAAATTGCAGAGAAGATTGCCTCGACTGACGGCGACACTAACCTAGTAACGTTTGCACTAAGCCTGTTCGATACGATTGGCTTGAACCAAGACGACAAGGGTGAGAATGCTCTGGTTGTAACGCCGTCTGAGCACATGATGGTGCCAAGCTACCCAGGCTTACCATACGAAGGCGCAACCATCACGTTTGATCGTGATACTGCGCTTTCTCGTGAAGACATGAACTTCATTAGCTGGGAACACCCAATGATTCAGGGCGGTATCGATCTGCTACTGAGTGAAGGTGTTGGTGCATCAGCGGTATCACTACTGAAAAACAAAGCGCTGCCAGTGGGTACTATCCTGCTTGAGCTGGTTTACCTTGTGGATGCGCAAGCGCCGAAACGCAGCGGTATCAGCCAGTTCTTGCCTAAGACGCCAATTCGTTTGATGATGGATGGCCGTGGTAATGACTTATCAGCTCAGGTTGAGTTCGACAGCTTTAACCGCCAATTAAGCCCTGTAAACCGTCACCTAGCGAGCAAGTTGGTTAACTCGGTACAAGGTGAGATTCATAAGTTAATCGAAGCGGGTGAGGCGCACGTACTTCCTAAAGTGGAAGAAGTGCGTGAACAAGCTCAACGAGAAATGCAGACTAACCTAAACGGTGAGTTAGAGCGTCTACAAGCGCTTAAAGCCGTGAACCCTAACATTCGTGATGAAGAGCTAGAGGTAATCGAAGCTCAAATCAATGAACTGACCGGTTACATCAGCAAAGCTCAGGTTCAGCTAGATTCATTACGCTTGATTGTGGTTTCTCACAACTAGTTTTGAATTAGCGAAATGCTTCAACGAAATAAGGCCTTCATTATGAAGGCCTTATTTGTATCTGTAGCTTAATTAACAATTCAAGTAGCTGGTTACATTAACCACTTCCACCAAACAAATACCGCTAGGAAACCAAATAGGTAAACAAGACCTGCTACAGACAACCATTTTAGTTTGCTGCCAATGGCTAGCGCTTCTGGAAGCTTAGCTTTGTTGACCAAGATGAAATTAAGCAGAGCGAAGAATGGCGTTGTTGCAAACGCGAGTACCATTGCGAAATCGAGCATAGGCATCAGTGCTGCGCTAAAGAACATCACAATCGCGAGTGCCGCGATAGAGACAATGATTATCCAGCCTTGCAGCATTCTTGGGCTTGAATCTTTTTTGAATAATAGACGTTGTGATTCAGCAAGCACGCGTGAGTAGCCATCGATAACGGTAATGGTGCTACCAAAGATACAGAAGAAAGCGATAAGAGCGATTAACGGGCGAGACCATTCACCAATTGTCGAAGCGTAGATGCCGACCAATTGATGAGTAAAGCCAACACCGGAGCGAGACAGTTCAACTCCCGAACCGTGAAGTACTAGCGCGCCTAACGCAACGAATACTAAAGCAAGCAGCGCCGTACCAATGTAGCCAACGTTAAAGTCGAACAGCGCTGATTGTGCGGTCACTTCCTGCTTCTCTTTTTGGCTTTTTAGCCACATAGAGGTGATGCTTGATATTTCGATAGGCGCAGGCATCCAACCCATGGTCACCACGATAAAACCAATAGCAGCCAATGACCAAGGCGACGGTGGAACAAAAGCAGCATCAGGTTCGACTGGAGAGCCGATAGCAATGGCGACTGCAGCTAAGGTTGTGATGGTTAAGATCGCCATGATCGCTTTAGATAGTGTATCTAGAGCACGATAATGGCCAGCGAATAGAATGATTAAGCATGTCGCTAAAACGATCATGCACAAGGTGCTAGTGGCTAAATCGAAAGGAACAAAGTAACTGAGTAGGCTTGCACTGAATAATAGCAGGGCAGCGGTATTCACGACCGCAGATATGGCACTCAAGATCGAAAAGATCACAAGGTATGGGCGGCCTAGGTTAGAGTAACCTTCCACCAAGCTTTGACCCGTTCCTAGCGTGTATTGGATGCCGGCTCTGAAGAATGGATATTTAAATACGTTAACGAGGATAATGAGAGCGGCAAGCTGCCAACCATAAATCGCACCCGCCTTGGTTGAGGCGACTAAGTGAGAACCACCTACAGCCGCTGCGGCCATCATAACGCCTGGGCCAAGAGACTTAATTAAACTTGATAGGGGAGCTGAGGTTGGTGTTTTTGTGTTGGTGGTTTTAACCGTACTGTCCATCATTTTTCCTTTGATGCTGACTTCTTATTTTCCGTTCCCCTATCAATACCATGTTTTGTAAGGTCGTCAACTTTTATGTACAAAAAAGACTTAAATTGTATTTTTTAATAAACAACTTGACCATAAGTTATTATTTAACAGTAACTAGAGGCTAGAATGGCGTTAGAACATTACGCACCACCGCGTGACCCCTGGATTGATATTGTTTATCAAGATGACGATATTCTTGTGGTAAATAAACCTGCTGGCTTACTTTCAGTTCCTGGGAGGTTACCAGAGCATTACGACAGTATGTGGAGTCGCCTAGTCGTGGATTTTTCAGATATTCAGGTGGTGCATCGCTTGGATATGTCGACATCGGGCTTGATGCTGCTCGCTAAACACAAACAAGCTGAGCGTCATTTGAAGAAGCAATTTCAATATCGACTGACACACAAACTCTATTACGCCCGAGTATGGGGTTCAGTAGAAGAAGCAGAAGGTTTGATTGACCTCCCTCTTATTTGCGATTGGCCAAACCGGCCGAAGCAAAAAGTGTGTTTCGAGGATGGTAAATCATCACAGACTCGTTATGTGGTAGAACAGCAAGAACTCCAAACGACTTTACTTAAGTTACTGCCAATTACCGGGCGTTCTCACCAATTGAGAGTGCATTGCATGGAAATAGGCGCACCGATTGTGGGCGATGAGTTTTACGCAACATCAGAAGCATTTGAATACAGTGATAGGTTGGCTTTGCATGCGTGTGAGCTGAGCTTTTATCATCCAGCGAATAATCAATTGTTTAAAGCCTTTGTTCCCTGTGACTTTTATCCTCAAGCATCCCCACAAATCGAACAGCACTTTGAAATTGCGCTTGAGCTTCCAGACTACAGTAAGCTAAAAGCTTAGAATGGACTGATTCATAGATCTAACCAAGGAAGAAGAATGCCAACGCTGAATGTTGTGTTTCTCGATAGAGCGACTATCCCATCTCAAATTCATTTAAAGCCTCTGAGCTTTGAGCATGAATGGGTAGAGTATGATTTCACAGCTCCTGAGCAAGTATCAGAGCGAGTTGAAGAAGCTGATGTGGTGATCACTAACAAGGTAGTGCTCAATGAGTCGAATCTCGCTGGTGCGAAAAAACTCAAGTTGATCGCGGTTTCAGCGACCGGTGTCAATAATGTCGATGTGGAATACTGCAAATCTAAAAACATTGCAGTGACAAACGTGCAAGGCTATGCGATTCAATCGGTTCCTGAACATGTCATCGCAATGCTGTTTGCACTTAAACGAAACCTTGTTGGTTATCATAAAGACATTGAGGCGGGCGAGTGGCAAAAGGACAAGCAGTTCTGCTTCTTTACTCATCCGATTCAAGATGTGGCTGGCAGCACACTGGGGTTGATGGGGAGTGGCAGCTTAGGTCAAGCCACCGCAATGTTAGCCAAAGCGCTTGGTATGAAGGTGATGTTTGCCGAGCGAAAAGGAGCAGAGTCTTGTCGAGAAGGGTATCTACCTTTTGATACGGTATTGAAGCAAGCGGATGCGATCAGTCTACATTGCCCATTGACTGATGCGACCCAAAATCTGATTTCAGAGCGAGAGCTCACAATGATGAAATCGAGCGCGGTATTAATTAATGCCGGGCGCGGAGGTCTAGTAGATGAACAAGCCCTAGTTGAGGCTTTGAAAAAACATGAGATTGCAGGCGCAGGTATGGATGTGTTTACACAAGAGCCAGCCGACAACTCAAATCCACTATTGGCTAATAGCCACTTACCGAACTTATTACTCACTCCACATGTGGCGTGGGGCAGCGACAGCTCGATTCAAAAACTGTCTGATATCTTAATCGATAATATTGATGGGTTTGTTGAGGGTAATCCGCAGAACTTAGTGAGTTGATTAAAGAATTAAATGGTGCGAACGCAAAACAAAAAAGGTTGGCCTGTAGGCCAACCTTTTTAGATTGTGTGTCGATTAAATGACTTAACCTTGCGGTTTAACCACCAATACATTGATTGGTGAGTTCTGTACTACTTTGCTTGCAACCGAGCCAAGTACCACTTTGTCGATTTTTGAACGCTTGTGGCTAGGCATGACGATAAGGTCGGCACCAAGTTTTTCAGCGTAATCTAGGATCGTTGTGTAGGTTTTGCCTTCGGCAACATGAACCTTATACACCACTTCATCATCGATGTGCTTATCGGCAAACTCTTTCAGCTGATTTTTAACATCGAGCTTCATTTGGTTCGCCGCATCTTTTGGGAAGTAAGACGCAACCATCGACATGTGAATGCCAGGTAGTACGTTCAGAATATGGATCTCAGCATTGCTGTGTTTTGCGTGCCATACCGCTAGCTCGACAGCTTTGTCTGAAAAGCCTTTGTCGTTAAGATCTACGGGAACAAGGATCTGTCTATACATGTATTCGTCTCTTTTTGAGCAGCGCTAAGTAAACACCAAACGCTGTAATTATCTTTTCCATGTAGTAAAAAAGCCAAATAGAGTAGAGCGCTACTTGGCTCTATCCATTACGCGCTAATCTCATCCTTACGAGCACGCCTTCTTTGGTTCATTGCTAAACCAATCAAAATCAGTAGGGCAGGCAAGAACACCCACTCTTTCATTGGTCGATCTGCATCTTGGATAACGGATTTAATTTCCCAATCAAAGTCAATACCAGCGGCTTCTGCAGGGCTACCGAACTCAACCATATCAACAATCATTTTGTCGTCAGCTTGTGTCAGCATTAAGCCCATTGAAGCAATACGGTCTTCACTTGTTGTTGCAGAATCTTCAAACGGAAGGCGAACTGTCTTCTCAGAATAGTTACCTTCTAAGTTTTCACCACCTACTCTCAATTCAAGTGATTGTCCCACAGATAGATTCTCTGTGATTTGAGCGATCTCAACTCCAGGTGAAAGAACTTTCTCTGGGTAAATCATGTCCCACCAGAAGCCAGGGCGGAAGAAAGTGAAGGTTAATGCAATAAGCAGCACCGTTTCCCACCACTTGTTCTTGGTGAACCACCAACCTTGTGTTGCAGCTGCGAAGATAAGTACCGCAGTCACAGATGAGAAAATCGTTAGTGCTAAGTGCCACCAAGAATCAATGCCCATCAGTAGTAGTTGAGTATTGAAGATGAACATGAAAGGTAGAATTGCGGTACGGATATCATAGGTGAAGCCTTGGATACCAGTACGAATCGGATCTGATTTCGCAATTGCCGCTGCTGCAAACGCCGCGAGACCTACCGGAGGTGTGTCATCTGCAAGAATACCGAAGTAGAACACGAATAAGTGAACCGCAATCAATGGAATGATCAAGCCGTGCGCAGCGCCTAGGGTCACGATTACCGGAGCCATCAGCGTTGATACAACGATGTAGTTCGCCGTTGTTGGCAAGCCCATACCTAAGATTAAGCTGATTACTGCAGTGAATAGCAACATAAGAATGATGCTACCGCCTGAGATAAACTCAACGAAGTCCGTCATTACTAGACCGATACCCGTTAGAGTCACCACGCCTACAACCGTACCTGCAGCCGCTGTCGCGACACCGATACCAATCATGTTACGTGCGCCTGAAACCAAGCTCTCTGCTAGGTCAACGAAACCAGCTTTGGTTTGCTCTGCAAGATCGTCTGATTTGTTCATCAGAGTCATCAAAGGACGCTGGGTGATCAAGATGAAGATCATGAATACTGTGGCCCAGAAGGCAGATAAACCAGGTGAGAAACGTTCAACCGTCAGACACCAAACTAGCACTACGATAGGCAGTAGGAAGTGTAAACCTGATTTAATCGTTGGGCCTGGATCCGGAACTTCTTTTAGATCAGCATCGATTTCCATGCCGCCTTCAGCTGCGTATTTTGCAGATACGCGAACCAGAGCAACATAAGCGATCAATAGCGCCACAGTTACGATTGGTGTTGCCGCATCGCCAAATACATCTTTCGTCCAACCCACACCGTAGTAAACCGCGGCGCTGATGACACACAGACCTAAAATGGTACCCGTGAAAGACAGTAAGCTTTGTACGATAGTTGGTGTGTGGCGACGAGGTAGGCCAGTCATACCTGCTTTACATGCTTCTAGATGAACAATGTAAATCAGAGCGATGTAAGAGATCAGAGCGGGCAGTAGCGCGGCTTTGATTACTTCTACATACGAAATGCCCACATACTCAACCATCAAGAAGGCTGCTGCACCCATGATAGGTGGTGTTAATTGACCATTGGTTGAAGCCGCGACTTCTACTGCGCCTGCTTTAGTGCCCGGGAAACCAACACGCTTCATTAGCGGGATAGTAAAGGTACCCGTGGTTACCACGTTCGCGATAGATGAACCTGATACCAAACCAGACAGACCTGATGCGACAACGGCTGCTTTCGCTGGGCCGCCTTTCATGTGACCAAGCAGTGAGAATGCAACTTTAATAAAGTAAGCACCGGCGCCAGCACGTTCTAGCATTGCACCAAACAGTACAAACAAGAATACGAATGACGTTGATACGCCAAGTGCCACACCGAATACACCTTCAGTTGTTAGCCACAGATGCGACATTGCCTTGTTCAGGCTCGCACCTTTGTGGGCAATAACGTCCGGCATGTGAGGGCCGCCAAAGGTATAAAGTAGGAATACTGCTGCCACAACCATAAGAGGTGGACCCAAAGCGCGTCGTGTTGCTTCAAGCAGTAAAACCATACCGAATACAGCCGCAACAATATCGAATGTTGTTGGTGCGCCCGATCGCTCAGCGAGTTCAGTATAGAAAATATAGATATAAGAAGCTGAAAAGCTACCTACAAGCGCTAATATCCAATCGACTGCGGGGATGCGATCCCTAGGCGAATTCTTCATGGCTGGATAAGCGGTAAAGGCTAGGAAAATAGCAAACGTAAGGTGAATTGCTCGAGCTTCAGTGTCGTTTAAAATTGCGAAGTTAAAAATGAACGGCAGCGGAGATGCATACCAAAGTTGGAACAGTGACCAACATAGAGGCACAAACCATAAAATACGGCCTTGGATACCACGAGGGCTACGCGCACCAGTATCTGATTGTGCCACCATTTCTTGCACATCTGGAGACGGTGATGTTGTCTGCGTCATGTACTTTATCCTTATTATTGATGGTCTGCCTTTTCTTACGAACAACCAAACGTTATTTATTTCCTATCTAGTGTAGTGAATGGATAGGGAAATGCGTTTTTTGTTCGTCTTTGTCTTAGGCTTGATACGAAGGTAAGTCCTCCAAATTGGAGAAACTTAAAGGGCTGTTCTTTTCACTTAAATTATTTTTATAAAACGTGAAAAGCCAATAAGGAGGGCTAGCCTCCTTATTGGTGTAGTAGGCTTAAAGTAGAGTTACTTTAGAAGGCCCACTTCTTTGTAGTATTTTGCTGCGCCTGGGTGAAGAGGGATAGAGATACCCGCTTTAACCATGTCTTCTTTTTTCAGGTTAGCAAATGCTGGGTGTAGGCGTTTGAAAGTGTCAAAGTTTTCAAATACTGCCTTAGCAACGTTGTATGCAACTTCTTCAGAAACGTCTGAAGTTGTTACCATAGTAGCTGCAACACCGAAGCTGTTTACGTCAGCGTCAGTACCACGGTACATACCAGCAGGAACTGTGCTGTAAGCGTAGTATGGGTTTTCAGCTACGATCTTGTCGATCTGTGGACCTGTTGCTGAAACCAGTTTTGCATCACAAGACGTTGTTGCTTCTTTGATTGATCCGTTCGGGTGACCAACCATGTAGATGAATGCATCAATTTTGTTATCACAAAGTGCTTGTGAACGCTCAGAACCTTTAAGTTCAGAAGCAAGCTTGAAGCTGTCGTTAGTCCAGCCCATAGCGTCCATTACAACACCCATCGTTGCACGGTCACCAGAACCTGGGTTACCAATGTTTACACGCTTACCTGCTAGGTCAGACACATTGTTGATGCCAGCATCAGTACGAGCGATGATGTTGAACGGTTCTGTATGTAGAGAGAACATCGCGCGAAGTTTCTTGTATTCGCCCTGATCTTTGAACTTACTTGTACCGTTGTAGCCGTGGTATTGCCAGTCCGATTGAACAACACCGAAATCTAGTTCACCAGCACGGATGGTGTTAACGTTGTAGATTGAACCACCAGTAGACTCTACAGAACAACGAATGTTGTGGTCTTTGCGGCCCTTGTTCACTAGCTTACAAATCGCACCACCAGTTGGGTAGTAAACACCCGTAACTGAACCAGTACCAATCGTGATGAACTCTTGAGCGTTAACAGCGCCAGCGCCCATTACAGCAGCTGCAATAGCACCAACTTTAATAAGTTTGGTAAATGCCATGAATTTCCCTTCCTTTATTCATTATTAACCCTGAAACAAGTGTAGTTGCTTCAGGAGTTTCCTATTTGGAAACGGCACCTTTTTCAATCCATGTGATGAAAAAGTGGCTGAATAATATCAAAAATTGGCAGAAAATTACTCGAATGTTAAAAGATATAGCTGAAAAATCTAACAAATGATGTCTGGATCTCGTGTTTGATTTACTACTGAGTTTTTTAAAATCAATAGTTTAGTGTGATTTTGGAAGGGGGGTATGGATATTCGAGGATGTGATTTGGATCACGAAGCGAATAGATGCTCGTGATCCATTAATAAGGCTGATAGTTATGAAACAGAGATCAATTATCCAGCGTATTCAAACAGTTCGCACACTGAATCAAACAGTTGCTTAGTGGTAACCGATAACGTTGGAGTAATGAAGATAGTGTCATCACCTGCGACTACGCCCAGTATACCTTCCGACTTACCTAGTGAGTCTAATAAACGAGCAATCAGCTGCGCCGCACCAGGACCTGTGTGTATCACCACCAATGCATTGTTGTGGTCAATATCTAGTACTAATTCTCGTAAAGAGCTAGAAACGGTCGGAACACCTAGCTCAGCAGGAAGACAGTAAACCATCTCCATTTTTGCGTTACGAGTTCGAACGGCACCAAACTTGGTTAACATACGCGAGACTTTAGACTGGTTGATGCTTTCAAAACCTTCGTGTTTTAGAGCATCAACAATTTCGCCTTGTGAGCCAAAACGTTCTTCTTTTAGTAAGGCTTTAAATGCACGAACTAAGTTGTCTTGCTTTTCTGTATTGCGCATATGTCATTCTTATTCATTAACAAAGATGTTTGCATATTCTCGCATACATATTCAATTTTAGCCAAAACATCCCTGTAATTTGTTAGTCATATCACTGTAAATATTTAATAGAATAATGTGTTATTTGCGACGACTTATTTTGTTATTTCAGTCGATTATCGCCATAATGCGAACTTGCTGTGTAGCACGGTTTTATTGACTTGCGCGAAGTCGCAAAGCTAGCGTTAATTGATTGTAATCACTTTGTGATTAATATAGTTTTTTAACTTAGATTTAGCTCAAGAATTACCCTACAAAGAATCTATAAGAGAAAGCTCTCAAGGAGAATAACAATGAAAGTAGCTGTTATTGGTGCCGCTGGTGGCATCGGTCAAGCCCTAGCCCTACTACTTAAGAACCGCCTACCTGCTGGTTCAGATCTTGCACTTTACGACATCGCTCCGGTAACACCGGGTGTTGCTGCCGATCTTAGCCATATCCCAACGCCTGTTTCGATCAAAGGTTACGCGGGTGAAGATCCAACACCAGCACTAGAAGGTGCGGATGTTGTACTTATTTCAGCGGGTGTTGCTCGTAAGCCTGGTATGGATCGTGCGGATCTTTTCAATGTGAACGCTGGCATTGTTAAGTCTCTTGCAGAGAAAATCGCAGTTACTTGTCCGACTGCTTGTGTTGGTATCATTACTAACCCAGTAAACACAACAGTGCCAATCGCGGCTGAAGTACTGAAGAAAGCGGGCGTTTACGACAAGCGTCGTCTATTCGGTATTACGACTCTTGATGTGATTCGTTCTGAAACGTTCGTTGCTGAACTAAAAGACAAAGATCCAGGCGACATCCGTGTTCCTGTTATCGGTGGTCACTCAGGCGTAACGATTCTTCCTCTACTTTCTCAAGTTGAAGGCGTAGAGTTCACTGATGAAGAAATTGCAGCGCTAACGACTCGCATCCAAAATGCAGGTACTGAAGTAGTAGAAGCTAAAGCTGGCGGCGGCAGTGCGACACTGTCTATGGGTCAAGCGGCTTGTCGTTTCGGTCTTGCACTAGTTAAAGCACTTCAAGGTGAAGAAAACGTGATTGAATGTGCATACGTTGAAGGTGAAGGCGAGCACGCTCCATTCTTCGCACAGCCAGTTAAACTAGGCAAAGAGGGCGCTGAAGCGATCCTTAGCTACGGTGAGCTAAGTGACTTCGAACGTAACGCTTTAGATAGCATGCTTGAAACGCTAAATGGTGACATCGAGATTGGTGTTGAATTCGCTAAATAAGCGAAACGCTATTTAACTCAGACTTAAGCTAATTAATAAGGGCCGGTCATTATGATCGGCTTTTTTGATCCTGAAGTTCAAGCTACTCGTATTTAGCTTTACAATTAATGTGAAGGTAAATGTTATGGCTACTGTTCAGAAGGGTATGAATGTCGAATATTTGGGGCACTTAGGAAAAGTATTGGTAATTGATGAGCAAGAGCAGTACGCGCTAGTAGAGACTTACAACGGGCAAGAGCAGTACGCGGTGCCAATGGAAGAGCTTGAAGAGATTGAAGCACAACTGCCGTTATCATTAGAAGCCAGTCGATATTGAATTTGGCTCACCTACAAATATTTGTTGAAAACCAAAAAAAAGAGCCCTGAGGCTCTTTTTGTTATTTATATAGAAGCTAGAAGCTAGAAGCGAGTTGTCTATTAACCTGCTTACTTACTGCGTTTAACAGCTAAGTGTGCGAGCGTGGTTAGCGCTTGCTTATATTCTGAGTCAGGAAGTACAGAAAGCTCATCGATGGCTTTATCGGCCTCTTCGTAGGCTTTATTTGTTGTGTACTCTAAAGAGCCTGTCTCTTTCATTACAGCCATAATATCGTCAAGACGTTCCATGCCGTTCGCTTTCTCAATCGCTTCACGAATCATGCTTGCTTGTTCAGGAGAGCCATTATGCATTGCGTAAAGTAGAGGCAGTGTTGGTTTGCCTTCGGCTAGATCGTCACCAACGTTTTTACCCATCTCTTTACCATCTGCAGTGTAATCCATCACATCGTCAATCAGTTGGAAAGCGGTGCCTAGGTATTTACCATAGTTCTGCATTGCTGTTTCGATCTCTGGTGATGACTCAGTAAGAATCGCACCGATTTGGGTCGCAGCTTCGAACAAACGAGCAGTCTTAGAGTAGATCACCTGCATGTAGCTTTCTTCTGTGGTGTCTGGGTTATTGCAGTTCATTAATTGTTGAACTTCACCCTCGGCAATCACGTTTACCGCTTCACTCATTAGCTCAAGGATCTTTAAAGATCCTAGCGTTGTCATCATTTGGAATGAGCGTGTGTAGATAAAGTCACCCACCAAAATGCTAGCGGCATTACCAAAAGCGGCATTGGCCGTCGCTTTACCGCGTCTCATGTCTGATTCATCGACAACATCGTCGTGAAGCAGGGTTGCGGTGTGAATAAACTCGATAAAGGCTGCAGAGGTGATATGAGCTTCACCTTGATAACCAAGTGCGCGAGCAGATAAAAGAGCAAGCAAAGGGCGTAGGCGTTTGCCACCACCGCTAACGATATAAAAACCAAGCTGGTTGATTAAACTTACGTCAGAATTAAGTTGGGCTTGAATTGTTTCATTCACTTTTGCCATATCATTGGCAGTAAGCGTTTGGATAGCTTTAAAATCCATTGTTCATCCGGCTGAAGTTAGACCCTGTAAGGCTTATACGTTGTATTTAATTGTTGAATAATACACTAAAAAACGTTGATTAATACATCGCTAAAGGGCATGATTGCCGCACTTTTCTTTGGCGAACAGGTTTTCGCCAATTTTTTAAAAATATGGCTTGTCATAGCGCCATGATTCCCGTAGAATCTGCGCCCTATTGATTAGTTTAGCGCACACCCGAGTTGTACAATTAACAACCATAGGCTGTGCGGAAAAAGCGGAGTAAAATATGTACGCTGTTTTCCAATCTGGTGGCAAACAACACCGAGTAAGCGAAGGTCAAACACTTCGTTTAGAGAAATTAGACGTTGAAACTGGTGCAACTGTTGAATTTGATAAAGTTCTTCTTGTTGCTAACGGCGAAGAAATCGCTGTTGGTGCACCTCTTGTTGAAGGTGGCAAGGTTACTGCAGAAGTAGTACAACACGGTCGTGGCGATAAAGTAAAAATCGTTAAGTTCCGTCGTCGTAAGCACTCGCGTAAGCAAGCTGGTCACCGTCAGTGGTTCACTGAAGTGAAAATCACTGGCATTAACGCTTAAGTATTAGGAGAGTTTAACAATGGCACATAAAAAAGCTGGCGGTTCTACTAATAACGGCCGCGATTCAGAAAGCAAACGTCTTGGTGTTAAGCGTTTTGGTGGTGAATCTGTTCTTGCAGGTAACATCATCGTTCGTCAACGTGGTACTAAGTTCCACGCTGGCACAAACGTTGGCATCGGTAAAGACCACACTCTTTTCGCTCTTACTGAAGGTAAAGTGAAATTTGCTGTTAAAGGTCCTAAAAACCGTAAGTTTGTAAGCATCGAAGCTGAGTAATTTAATCTTTAACTAGATTATTTTATTAGCTTTCAAGCTGAATTCAAAAGCCCTGCCGATTCGGCAGGGTTTTTTATTTATAGCAAGAATAAAAAAGCAGACGCTCTTGTTTTGGTTTTGAGAAGCCGTTTTATTTTTTGATAAACAGATTAGTTTTTAAGAAGCCGTTTGTTTTTAAGAAATAAGAAGCAAAGAACCTCTCCTTATTTGTTCCTTGGTTGCAGGTCGGCCTAGATCTTAGGTGATCGATCTAAACACGGATCTGCTAGAATTTATATCACTCCTTGATGAGTGGTAACGCAACGTAAGTGCGGAGTTAAAAAATGAAATTCGTTGATGAAGCGGTAGTAAAAATAGAAGCCGGTGATGGCGGTAATGGTACAGTTAGCTTTTGGCGCGAAAAATTCGTCGCTAAAGGTGGTCCTGATGGCGGCGACGGTGGTGACGGCGGTGATGTTTACATCCAAGCGGATGAGAACTTAAACACACTGATCGATTACCGTTTCCAACGTTTTTACAATGCAGAGCGTGGCGAGAATGGTCGCGGCGGTAACTGTACTGGTAAACGTGGTAAAGACATTACGCTGAAAGTACCAGTTGGTACGCGTGCAGTTGATATCCACACCAACGAAATCGTTGCTGAAGTTGCTGAACACGGCAAGAAAGTAATGGTTGGTAAAGGTGGTTGGCACGGTCTTGGTAACACGCGTTTTAAATCGTCTGTTAACCGCGCTCCTCGTCAAAAGACAATGGGTACTAAAGGCGAAGTTCGTGAACTGCGTTTAGAGCTTCTTCTATTAGCTGACGTTGGTATGCTTGGCCTACCAAACGCAGGTAAATCTACTTTTATTCGTTCAGTATCTGCTGCGAAACCAAAAGTGGCTGATTACCCGTTCACTACTTTGATCCCAAGCTTGGGTGTGGTAAGTGTTGTCCCTGAAAAGAGCTTCGTTGTTGCCGATATCCCAGGACTAATCGAAGGCGCAGCTGATGGCGCTGGCCTTGGTATCCGATTCCTTAAGCACCTTGAGCGTTGTCGTGTTCTTCTGCATATGATCGACATTATGCCGATCGATCAATCTGATCCTATTCAGAATGCACTAACGATCATCGATGAGCTTGAGCAATACAGTGAAAAAGTTTCACAAAAACCTCGCTGGTTAGTGTTCAATAAAGTTGACCTAATGCCAGAAGACGAAGCAGACGAAAAGATTCAAGAAATCATCGATGCTTTGGGCTGGGAAGGCGAGTACTTCAAGATCTCTGCTGTGAATAAAATCGGCACCAAAGATCTTTGCTTCAAACTAGGTGAGTTTATGGAAAACCTACCTCGTGAAGTTGTAGAAGTTGAAGAAGAAGAAAAAGTAGACTTTATGTGGGATGACTACCATAAAGATGCGATGAGCGGTAAGAATGTCGTTACTGAAGATGACGACGATTGGGACGATTGGGATGACGAAGAGGATGACGGCCATGTTATCTATGTTCGTGACTAATCCTCTTAGTTTCTCATAACGCATCGGTCGCTTCTTACGAGTACACTGATAGTTTTATTAAACCGCAATGAAAATTGCGGTTTTTTTGTATCTAAATCATGACGTCTTACTGTTTTTTATGCAAAATTTATCTTTAGATAATTAACGCCTATGGGAAGGAAATCATGGCATCAAAGCAAAGAGCGATCTCAAGACTCGTCGCTCAATCAGGACAAATGTTATTGGCGCACGGGGCAGAGAGCACACTGGTCGGCGATATCATGCGTCGCATCGGTATTGCTTGTGGGGTGAATGAGGTTGAAGTCGCACTGTCAGCCAATGCGCTTGTTGTAACTACCGTAATGGATGATCACTGTATTACCACTACTCGAAGTTGTGCTGATCGTGGCATTAACATGCAGGTTATCACCGACATTCAACGCATTTGCATCATGATGGAGAAGGGAATTCTCGATTATGATTTGGCGTATAAAAAGATTCAAAACATCAGCCCCGAGCGCTACAACCGTTGGTTAGTGGTTGTGATGATAGGGTTGTCGTGCGCCTCTTTTAGCCACCTTGCGGGCGGAGACTGGCAAGTCTTCATGATGACTTTTATTGCTTCAGCTTGCGGTATGATCGTCAGGCAAGAGATTGGGCACCGCCATTTCAATCCGCTATTAAACTTTGCTATCACAGCATTCGTTACCACGACCATTTCAGCTCAAGCCGTACTTTACAATATTGGCGGCCAACCCACGATCGTGATGGCTTCATCTGTATTAATGTTAGTACCTGGTTTTCCTCTGATTAACTCCGTCGCTGATATGCTTAAAGGCCATATTAATATGGGGTTAGCGCGCTTTACCATGGCCAGCTTATTAACTCTGGCGACGAGCTTGGGCATTGTCGCGGCGATGAGTCTATCAGATGTTTGGGGGTGGGCAAGCTAATGAGTATTTTCGAACTGTTTTTAGGTCTGCTCAACGATATGTTTTTCGCCGCTATTCCTGCGGTTGGGTTTGCATTGGTGTTTAACGTTCCGCAACGTGCTTTAATTTATTGTGCACTCGGTGGTTCTATCGGTCATGGTAGCCGGTATCTGATGATGCACTTTGGTATTCCAATCGAATGGGCGACGTTCTTCGCCGCAACCGTGGTTGGTATGATAGGGGTTCATTGGTCACATAAACTGTTAGCACATCCGAAGGTGTTTACGGTTGCAGCTCTAATTCCTATGGTGCCAGGTGTGTTCGCCTTCAAGGCGATGATTGCGATGGTGGAGATTAACAGGGCAGGCTACACGCCTGAGTTGTTGGCAATGTTGATGGAGAACTTTTTAAAATCGATGTTCATTATCGCAGGGTTGGCGGTTGGCTTAGCTGTGCCAGGGCTGTTATTCTATCGCCGTAGACCTATCGTTTAGCGTTAATTTTCTTTTTAGGGACAGGACTTTCGATTTATGATCATCAGCATGATAGCGGCAATGGCAAACAACCGTATAATTGGTAAAGACAATCAGATGCCTTGGCATTTACCTGCGGATTTTGCATGGTTTAAACGCTCGACTATGGGTAAACCAGTCGTGATGGGACGTAAGACCTACGATTCTATTGGACGCCCTTTGCCGGGTCGGTTGAATGTCGTAATCAGCCGTGATGAGAGTTTAAAGATTGAAGGTGTAACGACGGTAACTTCTATTGAACAGGCTCTAGAGCTACTCAGTGATGTTGAAGAGGTGATGATCATTGGTGGCGGCTCTATTTATGAGAGCTGCTTACCTAAAGCGGACAAGTTGTATCTGACTTACATCGATTTCGCCGTCGATGGAGATACACAATTTCCTGACTGGGGTGAAGGTTGGAAGCAGAGCTTTAACGAGAGCTATCAAGCTGACGAGAAAAACAAACACAACATGGAGTTTGTGATTCTCGAGCGTTAACTGTGGTTATCAATAGCTAGTCTCTGAAAAATGCTTGCGTTACCCTACCAAGGTAGCGCAAGTTTCTCGTATCTTTATAGCGCTTTCTGAGTGAAAAACTGTTTATCTTCCCAGCGAAGAATTGTCAATTCACCTCCCCAGACGCATCCAGTATCAAGTCCAATTACGTCTTTTCCGTTATAGCCTTCAAGCGCAGCCCAGTGTCCAAAAACAACGGTTTTATCGAGCTTTATGCGTTGCGGAAGGTCAAACCATGGCACTAATGGTTCATCGGTAATCTCATTCGGTGGTAGCTTACATGCCATGTCGAGACGGCCATCTTCAAAACAGAAACGCATTCTTGTCAGGCTATTGATCGCATAGCGATAGCGCTCAATATCATGTAAATCCTGATGCCATAAATCAGGCGCGTTGCTGTACATGTTTTCGATTAGCCATTGCCATTTATCGGACTTTAACAAGGATACGATCTCTCGATTTTCAACACGTGCTCTTTCTAGATTCCACTGCGGTGAGATACCCGCATGGCACATCACGAACTCTGGGTGTTCTTGAAGCAAAGGCTGTTGTCTTAACCATTCGATTAGCAGTTCACGATCTTCAGCATCAAGAATCGCTTGAGTCTTATCTTTTGGTTTCGCTGGAAATAGTCCTAAGGACACCGCCAGAAGATGTAAGTCGTGGTTGCCTAATACAACCTTAGCTGCGTCACCAAGGTTACGAATAAAGCGTAACGTCTCCAATGATTTAGGGCCTCGAGCAACTAAGTCTCCGGCGACCCATAAAGTATCTTGGTGTTTATCAAAGTTAATTTTTTCAAGTAGTCCTTGAAGTTCGTCGAAGCACCCTTGGATGTCTCCGACAATGTAATTCGACACAATAATTTCCTGTAGATACGGATGTACGGCTAATTAAGAATATTAGGGATTGCGAGTCTGAATGGGTCAACTTCGGTAATAAAATCAATGCCCTTGTTATCGGTCATCACATAGTGACCTTGCATAACGCCAACAGGGGTTTCGATGACCGTACCACTTGTGTAGGTGTACTCGTCGTTGGCTTCAATCACGGGTTGTTGGCCAACTACACCATCACCCTCAATGGTGAGCTGCTTGCCGTTAGAGTCGGTAATTAACCAGCGGCGAGACATAAGTTGCACCGTTGTTTTACTTAGATTTTTGATGGTAATAATGTAGGCGAAGACATAACGATTCTTCGTTGGCTCAGATTGTTCTTCTATGTACTTAGAGTGAACCTGGCATTTGATACAAGGCGTAGATATATCCATATTCGCACCTTTTGTTGTTGATATACTTAATGTAATTAAAGTATTACATAAAAAAGGCTCCTAACCGAAGTGTAGGAGCCTTTTTTATTTATTTGTCAGCGTTATGACTGTCGTACAACCAGTTTGCCATGTCGACAAACTGCTCGAGCGTTAAGTTCTCAGGACGCATGCTTGGGTTGATACCTAGCTCTTCAAGCACTTCCTTATCGATTAAGCTCTTGTAGCAGTTACGAACTGTTTTACGACGTTGGTTAAAGCCTTCACGACATACGCGATCTAGCCATTTCAGATCTTTTGCCGGATAAGGCAGCACTTCGTATGGCTGTAGGCGCACGACTGCTGAGTCTACTTTCGGTGGCGGAACGAAGGCCGTTGGTGGAACTTCTAACACAGGCGTTACTTTACAGTAGTATTGAGCCATTACAGTAAGACGACCGTAAGCTTTACTGCCAGGGCCAGCAGCTAGACGGTTAACCACTTCTTTTTGAAGCATAAAGTGCATGTCTTGCACGTCTTTATGGAATTCAAAAAGGTGGAACATCAATGGTGTAGAGATGTTGTATGGCAAGTTACCGAAGATACGTAGCTTATTGTTTGGCTTAACCAGTTCTTGGAAGTCAAACTTCATCGCATCACCTTCACGGATCGTTAGCTTATCAGCCAGATCTGGATGGTTACGAAGACGTTCTGCAAGGTCTCTATCCAATTCGATAACAGTAAATTTATCGACAAGCTTACCCACAGGCTCAGTAATTGCGCCTAGACCAGGACCGATCTCTACCAAGTTTTGACCTGGTAGTGGGTTAATACTCGATACGATGCCATCAATAATGTATGGATCGTTAAGGAAGTTTTGACCAAAACGTTTACGCGCTTTGTGCCCTAAGTGGACATCATTTCTCATTGCTTTTTCTCTACTAATTCAATGGCGTGCGTGAGCGCTGTTCTAAAGCTCCCTGTATCGGCTTGGCCTTTCCCTGCCAAGTCTAAGGCGGTACCGTGGTCGACTGATGTGCGAATAAACGGTAAGCCAAGCGTGATGTTCACTGAGCGACCAAACCCTTTGTATTTCAATACCGGGAGTACTTGGTCGTGATACATACCTAAAACAGCATCTGCATCTTGCAAATATTTTTCATTAAAGATGGTGTCTGCTGGCAATGGGCCAACTAAATTGATGCCATCTTCTTGGCGAATTTTTTCTAGCGTCGGGGTGATGGTTTCAATCTCTTCACGCCCTAAACAACCATCTTCACCAGCATGTGGATTCAAGCCACACACATAGATAGTTGGTTTCTCAATAGCAAATTTTTCAACCAAGTCTTTATTTAGAATAGCAATAATTTGCTCTAATCTGTCTTCGGTCACAGCTTGAGATACATAAGCTAGTGGGATGTGCGTTGTTACTAGCGCAACACGCAGCCCTTCAGTTGCCAACATCATCACCACCAGTGGTGTATTGGACTTCTCTGCAAAGAACTCGGTATGGCCGCTAAAAGCAACGCCAGCTCGGTTAATTACACCCTTGTGAACGGGGCCGGTGACAATAGCATCAAATTCATCATTCATACAGCCAATTGCTGCGGTTTCTAAAGTATTTAATACGTAATGACCATTAGCCTCATTGAGTTGACCTGCAACTGCCGTTTCAGCAAGTGGAACGTGTTTCACTACCAGTGTGCCAGCGCGTTGCGGTTGCTTAGCTGCATTTGCATCGTAGTCCAGAAGATCGACTTCGATACCAAGAATTTTAGCTCGCTCGGATAGCAGTGTTTTATCAGCACAAACCACGAGTTGATGAGGCCAACTTTCTTGAGATAGAGCCAAAGTTAAATCTGGGCCTATCCCTGCTGGTTCACCTGCGGTTATGACAATACGTTTAGTTGTTGTCATCTTGGTCGTCCTCAACCATCTCAACAAAGGCACTTGCTCTTACTTCTTGTAGCCAAGCACCAGCTTCTTCGTTGAATTTACGGTTAAATAGAATTTGGTAAGCTTTGTTTTTCAAAGCTGAATCGGTACGGTCGACTTCGCGACGGTCTAGTACTTCAACAATGTGCCAACCGTGTACGGTTTTGAATGGCGCACTGATTTTGCCTTCTGGTAGCGTTTCTACTTGGTGTTTGAATTCTGGTACATACAAATCTGGTGTTTGGTAGCCTAGCTCACCATCTTGTACTGCAGAACCTGGATCTTGGCTGTATTGCTGTGCAAGGTCGCCAAAGCTCGCTTCACCTGTGTTTACGCGGCGCGTGATCTCTTCAAGTTGTTCTTTCGCGCCATCGTCACTCAAGATTACGGTTGGCTTAATCAAGATATGACGAGCATTCACTTCCGTTACTGCTACGGTTTCTAAGCCTTTCACATCTTCAATTTTTAGAATGTGGAAACCTACACCGCTACGGAAAGGACCGATGATGCTGCCTTTATTTTGCATTTTGATCTGGTCAGCAAAAATGGTTGGCATCTCTTCTTTACGCATCCAACCCCAATCACCACCTTGCAGCGCTTTAGGACCCTTAGAGTAAGTATATGCCATGGTGCTGAAATCTTTGCCTGAGTTCAGTTCTTCAACCAGTTCAGTAGCTTGAGCTTCTAACTCTTCTTTGGTTTGGTCATCATTAAAGCGCAGTTGAATGTGGCCAATTTTATATTGAACGGTCGCGTTAGTCTCTTGCGCTAAGATATCTGCTAGGTTATCAACTTCCGCAGGAAGAATATTGATACGGCGACGAACTAAGGCGTTACGAGCTTCACTTGCTGCAATCTCTTTTCTTACTTGCTCTCGAAATGCATTGTAGCTAAGGCCTTCTTCAGCAACCGATGCGGTAAGTTGTTCTACCGTTTGGTTGTTGTCTTTAGCGATACCTTCAATTGCTTGATCAAGTCGAGCATCATCAATACGAACACCGATACGTTCTGCTTCTTGAGTTTGAATAGTATCGATGATCAGTTTTTCTAGTACTTGCTCATTGAGCACATCTTGCGATGGCAGTGTTTGACCGCTTTTTTTTGCGTTGGCACGCAGTGTCTTCATCGAAGCATCGATGTCGCTTTGTAAGATAACGCCTTCGTTAACGATAACTTTTACGCTGTCTAGCTCAACCGGTGCTGCAAAGCTTGTTGATAAAGTACAAGTCGCTGCAATAGCAATTAATGTGCGTTTCCACAATGTCATGTGTAATCCTTTAAATTTACTGATGTGTTATCAATAAAGAAAATTAGTTATTTAAGAAGAATGGGCGACCGTAGCTCAAAGAGTTATCTGAACTGCTATCACCAATAGCGCCGGAATCAGATCCGATATTGGTACCAAAGCCAACAATACCGAAGTTCACACTGAAGTTGTTTTCGTATTCAGGTGTGGTATTCGGGTCACTAATGTTATTTGTCAAACGGTTACTATAGGTAAAGCCGATGTACCAACAATCCGATCTATAGTTTAAACGAGCTAACCACTCTAGATCTTCTTGTGTGGTTAAGTCATAGAAATATTGAGCACTGGTGCTCCATTTCGGTGAAATTTGGTAGGAACCAAGTAAACCCGCTTGCGAAATACCATCTCTTGTTATGGATGATACGTCAAAATCTACAGTTTCATTTATGTACTCTTCTGTTACATAGCGGTAGTTGGTTTGTATGTAACCGCCTGCGAAGCGATATTCTAATGTGCTGTTTGCAAGTTGCATTGCAGTAGTATCGATATCGTATTGCACGCCACCATGGTAGAACAGGTAGTCATCATAGTTGAAATCCATTTCAATAGCCCAAGACGAGTAATTAGTTTTTTTGCCTGAATCGTCGTTGTCTAAAGTCTGTTTTGTATCTTTGTCGATATAAAAAATTTGACCGAAAGAGATATTGAGGCGCTCTTTATACTCATCATCGAAGAAACGAGATGATGCACCATAACTAATTTGATTCGCAGATGCGATACGATCAACACCGCTATATTTACGGCTTCTAAATAGACCATAGTAATCGGTCTGCAGTAGTGTCGTATCGTAAAGACCAATGTCACTTTGATCTTCTTCTGGTACGTAAAGATACTGAACTTGAGGTTCGAGTGTTTGAGTGTAATTGCCCACAATTTTTGTATCACGTTCAAGAACGATACCTGCGTGGCTTCTAAACTCTGGAATAACTCGGCTTACCGATTCTTCTAAGCCTTCATAATCAGAACCCGCACCTGTATCAACGCCATCAAGGTCTTGTTGATAGTAAGTACCAAGTAGTCGAGCTTCTGTTGTCCAAGTACCCCAAGTATTGCCTACAGGAATGGTAATGCCAGGTTCCACGTGAATACGGTTCGCAGATGGTTTACCTGCAGCGTCGGTATCAAATATTGAGACATGACTGATCATGTCGAAATCTAAATACTCCATCACTTCAGGAGCATAGTAATTGTACTCTAGCTGTGGCATTAGGCGGTAAGGTAGGTTATTGCTTGTAGTCAGAACTTGGAAATCTCGAACAAGTACCGATGCATCCCAGTTTTGGGAACGGTATGTCGCTCGGCCTTCCTGAAGTAGTTGGCCATCTTCACGGTTACCAATACCAGAACTTAGATCGGTAAAGTAATCAATATCACTGACTTTTGAATAGTCGACTTCAAACAACCACGATTGCTGGAATATCCCTGAATGTTGGAGTTGAGCACCCCAACGGTCACCTTTTTCTGAGTATTTTTTGTCATCCGGCAAATATTCAGACTCGATACTACCTGAGCCAAAATCGCTCAAGTAACGGAATTTACTATTAAGTTGAGTGCCACGTTCTTGCATGTACTTGAAGGTGGTTTCCAAGTCGTAGTTTGGTGCTAAGTTCCAATAAACTGGGATTTCAGCTTCAAAACCATCGCTTGAACCATACGAAACTGTTGGGTACAAGAAACCGGTTTTACGTGTATCACCCACCGGTACTGTTAAGTAAGGTAAGTAAAAGACGGGAACACTTTGGATTTCAAAACGTGGATTATAAAAAGTGGCTTGTTCTTCGTCTTGGTCGACACTGATGCTCGATGCTCTTAGACGCCAAGCATTATCGCCGATAGGGCAAGAGGTAATGGAGCCATCTTCAATCTCATAAACCGCTTTACCTGTTTTTGCTATATAAACAGCATCTCCGCGACCGGGCTCGCAAAGGAATTCGTAATCGGTGTTCTCAAGCGTCATTTCATCTGTAGTCAGATTATTGGTCGCTCTGTCTGAGATAGATTTGATTTGACCATCACTAAAGTTTACGTTGCCTTCAGCTACAACGATATTTTCTTGTTGGTGCAGGGTTACGTTATCTGCAAGGATGGTCTTGTTCCCTTGCGTAACGACTACGTCACCTGAGTATATTGCCTTGTCACCATTGATAGCTTCTAAGCGATCTGACTCAACATGAGCGGGTAGCTGTGTCTCGTTTTCTGCAGCGGGCTCGATCAAGCATTGATCTATAGAGGGCATTTCCTGCACACTACTATCGGTGATTGTTTCAGCTTGAGTTGTCGACACGTATAACGCCGTACTTATAGACGCGGCTAACAAGGTGCGGGAAAAAGATTGCATGAAGTTGAACTATCCTGTGTCACTAGATGAAGGGTTGATCTAGTATCAATCCAATTAATAAAGCATTTTCCTTATGATAAAGGAAATAATAGCATTCAGCATCATCAGACAGCATTACTCAGATAAAATTCATAGATAGAGAACACATAATGCAAATATTTGGCAAAATTTTGGGCGCGTTTTTTGGCTTTTTATTTGGAGGGCCACTCGGTTTAGTTTTTGGTCTGTTTTTAGGACACCAATTCGATAAAGCTCGCGGATTGAATCAATCAGGCTTCAATAGCTCTGGTTTTGGTCGAGGTCCAAGCCAAGCAGAAAGACAGAACGAGTTTTTTAAATCCGCTTTTGCGGTTATGGGGCACGTTGCTAAAGCGAAAGGGCAGGTAACGCCAGAAGAGATTCAACTCGCTTCTACCATGATGGAGCGTATGAACCTGCATGGCGAACAGCGTAAAGCAGCGCAAGATGCATTCCGTGACGGCAAAGAGAGCGACTTCCCTCTGAACGACGTACTTGAGCGAGTTAAAATCTCATCGGGTGGTCGTTTTGATCTTCTGCAGTTCTTTCTAGAGCTTCAGGTATCTGCCGCATTTGCGGATGGAAGTTTGCACCCGAGTGAACGTCAAGTTCTGCATAAAATAGCGCAAGGGCTTGGGTTTTCGGCAGCACAACTAGAACGCCGCTTGCAGATGCAAGAAGCTGCGTTCCGTTTCCAACAGCAAGGTGGAAGCTTTGGTGGCCATCAGGGTCATGGGCAATCATCAGGTTGGCAACAGGCTTCGCAACAGAACCAACTTGGCGACGCATATAAGGTTCTTGGTGTGAGTGAAAGTGCTGACGGTAAAGAGGTGAAGAAAGCCTACCGCAAGCTGATGAATGAACATCACCCAGATAAACTGATGGCGAAGGGCTTACCGCCTGAGATGATGAATGTTGCGAAAGAGAAATCGCAAGAAATTCAGAATGCTTATGACCTGATAAAGAAAGTAAAAGGTTTTAAGTAATTGAACACTAAACCGAGTAATAACAAAGTTACTCGGTTTTTTATTAAAGGGAATTATATGACGGTAACGTATCAGGATGTTCTAGAGTTTTGGTTCGATGAGTTGACGCCTAAAGATTGGTTTACTGGCGGCGCCGAGATTGACACTTTGATAGAGTCTCGATTTTCTGAATTGCATAAAGCAGCCATTCAAGGCGAGCTATTTGAGTGGCGCCAAACTGCGCAAGGACGATTGGCTGAGATTATCGTACTTGATCAGTTTTCTCGAAATATTGGTAGAAAAAGTCCGACAGCATTTTCTGCTGATCCGATGGCGTTGGCTCTAGCCCAAGAGGCGGTAGCGGGTGGTTTTGATCACCAGCTTAACGAGCAACAGAAAAGCTTCCTGTATATGCCTTATATGCACAGTGAATCTTTGTTAGTCCATGAACAAGCCGTGGAACTCTTTTCTCAAACGGGATTAGAGCATAATCTGGACTTTGAGTTTAAGCACAAGGTTATCATTGAGCGATTTGGTCGCTATCCGCACCGTAATGAGGTGTTAGGGCGAGCTTCGACTCCCGAAGAGATTGAGTTCTTGCAGCAACCGGGCTCAAGCTTTTAATTGTAGAAATACGGTCAAAGAATTGAGAAGAGGCTAGAGGTTAATAAAAACCTCTAGCCTCTTTTTTACTTTAGTGATCAACTTTAGCCTTAGAGCTAGTTTGCTTGGTTGAGCGACCAATCGTATTCATAACTGATGTTTTGAGTATTGGTTACTGCTTCAATTCGATATTGTTCTAAGTGCTGAATAAGCTGTTTCTTCGTACCAAAATCCACAGCAAACCATTCGTAAATCGATGATAGTTGAAGCTTATTGTTTGTAACCATCACGCCTTTGTCACTGCTTACAAACTCAGTTGCAGCTTGCTCTAGCAAGGCTTCAGTATTTTTAGAGGTAAAAGCGTCAGGTTGTAAGTTAGGGCAACCTAGGCTGGCACAGTTCACTGCATAATGCGTGCGAGGATCTTGCCAAATTGGTCTTAGGATTCGGTGTTCAATGTCATTGAGTGTCAGTGATTTCCCATTAACGACTACCACATCATCTCCCCACGGACCGAAACTAAATAGTCCGCCAAGTTTAGTTATGGATTTGATCGGGTAGGCATCAAGAATCAAATCGACAGTCACGGCGTTATATAGATTAACCCAGTAGGCATACTGCTCCGCTTTTGAATAGTTGAGCGGATTCACCTGTTCGAGTTGCTTGATGTATTGCTTAAGTTTGGTCTTATCGGCAGTGTTCACCGCTTTATAGCTAACTAACGTATTTTGCCCCTGTTTAACCAAGTAGCTATCGAGGAATTGCTGCCAATCTTGATGAGATACCTGTTCTAGGTTGGTTTCGTCGCTTTGCTTCCAGTATGGCCAAAGATCGGATTTAGGCGCAGACCAAGCTAAGGTTGAGAAAAGTAGGCTGACAATAAAAAGTAGTTGTTTCATGGCATTCTCCTGATGACTGACTACTAAGACCTTAAGGCTTACCATTTTCTTTCATTGCTCTTCATTTAAATAAACATATGAAGTTAAGTTAAAAGCTTAGCCAAATAAAAAAGGTTGGCACTTGGCCAACCTTTAGATTTATTCAGAAACGTCTCATTATTTTAGGAAGCTAGGAATCTTAGCTTCAAACTCTGAGATCTTATCGGCATGTTGAAGTGTAAGGCCGATATTATCTAAACCATTCAGTAAGCAGTGACGACGGAACTCATCAATTTCAAACGAGTACTCTTTGCCGTTCGCGCTGACTTTCATTGCTTCTAGATCAACCGTAATTTCTGCACCTTCATTCGCTTCAACGAATTGGAATAGCTCATCCACTTCTTGCTCAGTCAATCGAACTGGCACCATTTGGTTGTTGATCGAGTTACCGTAGAAAATGTCGGCAAAGCTTGGTGCGATCATTACTTGGATACCGTAATCGGCAAGCGCCCACGGTGCGTGTTCACGAGATGAACCACAACCGAAGTTTTCACGAGCTAAAAGAATTGAAGCGCCTTGGTAGCGAGCTTCGTTCATTACAAAATCAGGGTTTGGCTGTTGGCCTGCATCGTCTAGGAAGCGCCAATCGTGGAACAAGTGCTTACCAAAACCGATGCGGTTTACTTTCTGTAGAAACTGCTTTGGAATGATCGCATCAGTATCGATGTTGGCCGTATCTAGAGGAACGACTAATCCGGTGTGTTGTTGAAAACCTGACATGCTAAATCCTCTAATTAAAGTTCACGAATATCGACAAAGTGACCAGCGATAGCCGCTGCGGCTGCCATTGCTGGGCTAACTAGGTGCGTACGACCATCACGGCCTTGGCGACCTTCAAAGTTACGGTTTGATGTAGAAGCACAGCGCTCTTGTGGACCTAGACGGTCGTTGTTCATTGCAAGACACATAGAACAGCCTGGTAAGCGCCATTCAAAGCCGGCTTCGATGAAGATCTTATCTAGGCCTTCAGCTTCAGCTTGTGCTTTAACTTGCTCTGAACCCGGAACGATAAGCGCTTGAACATGTTTCGCTACTTGACGACCTTTCGCTACCGCTGCTGCTGCACGCATGTCTTCGATACGAGAGTTAGTACAAGAACCCACGAACACTTTATCTACGTTGTAATCAGATAGAGATTTACCGGCTTCAAGACCCATGTAAGCCAGCGCTTTTTCAGCTGATGCTTTTTCTACAGGGTCTGCGAAGCTTTCTGGTGCAGGGATTGGTGTGTCTACTGAGATAACCTGACCTGGGTTGGTACCCCAAGTGACTTGTGGTTTGATGTCTGCCGCTTCTAATGTAACAACTGCATCGAATTCTGCATCAGCATCGGTTTTTAACGTATCCCAGTATTCGATTGCTGCTTCTAGGTCTTCGCCTTCTGGAGAGAACTTACGACCTTTGATGTACTCGTATGTCGTTGCATCTGGAGCGATTAAGCCTGCTTTAGCGCCAAGCTCGATTGCCATGTTACATACTGTCATACGACCTTCCATCGTAAGGTCGGTAATTGCCTCACCACAGAATTCAACTACGTAGCCAGTACCGCCAGCAGCCGTTGTTTTACCGATGATCGCTAGCACGATGTCTTTTGCAGTGATGCCAGGAGTAACCTTGCCTTTTACTTCGATCTTCATGGTTTTAGCGCGAGCTTGTTTTAGCGTTTGCGTAGCTAGAACGTGTTCCACTTCTGAAGTACCGATACCAAATGCTAGTGAACCAAATGCACCGTGTGTAGCCGTGTGCGAGTCACCACATACGATGGTCATGCCCGGTAGCGTAATACCTAGCTCAGGACCCATTACGTGCACAATACCTTGGTATTTGTGGTTTAGATCGTAAAGCGTGACACCAAACTCTTCACAGTTCTTCGATAGCGTTTCCATTTGGATACGAGCCATCTCACCAGAAGCGTTGATGTCTTTAGTTTGTGTCGATACGTTGTGATCCATGGTCGCAAAAGTTTTGCCTACTTGGCGAACTTTACGGCCTTTTTCACGTAGGCCATCAAAGGCTTGTGGCGACGTTACTTCGTGGACTAAGTGACGATCGATATAAAGAATTGGTGTTTCGCCCTTCGCTGCAACCGCAACGTGAGCGTCATAAACTTTTTCGTATAAGGTTTTTGCGTGCTGGTTTGTCGACATAGCTTTTCTTCCTTGGGAGCATCAGTCCCAGTGTTTGTTTCTAGCCAAGTCAGGCACTCTGGATGACTTGGCTTGATATTATTCTTATGTACTTGCTTCTAATCTAAGCATCTCGCTTATGAAGCTAAGATGTACTCAGCGATCTTGTCACCCATTTCTGAGGTAGTCAGTGCTTCGTTCTTACCTGCAAGGTCTGCCGTTAGCTCGCCTGCAGAAAGTGCTTTCGATACCGCTGCTTCGATGTCTTGTGCTGCTGCTTCTTCGCCTAGGCTGTAACGAAGCATTAGTGCTGCAGAAAGAATTTGCGCGACTGGGTTTGCAATGTTCTTACCTGCGATATCTGGTGCGCTGCCACCTGCTGGTTCATATAGGCCGAAGTTGCTTTCGTTTAAGCTTGCAGAAGGAAGCATACCCATCGAACCTGTGATCATTGCACACTCATCAGAGATGATGTCACCAAAGATGTTTGAACATAGCATTACGTCAAACTGAGATGGATCTTTGATTAGCTGCATGGTCGCGTTGTCGATGTACATATGGTTTAGCGTGACATCTGGGTAATCTTTTGCGATCTCTTCAACGACTTCACGCCATAGGATAGAGCTCTGTAGAACGTTCGCTTTATCGATTGAGTAAACGTTTTTGTTACGTAGGCGTGCCGATTCAAACGCAATCTTTGCAATACGTTCGATTTCGTAGCGGTGGTAAACCTCTGTATCAAAAGCTTTTTCAGTTGCGCCTTCGCCTTCACGGCCTTTAGGTTGGCCGAAGTAGATACCGCCTGTTAGCTCACGGACTACCACGATGTCGAAACCGTTACCTGAGATGTCAGCACGTAAAGGAGAGAAAGACTCTAGACCTTTATGGATTTGAGCTGGACGTAGGTTACAGAACAGTTGGAAGTGTTTACGTAGAGGAAGTAGGGCACCACGCTCTGGTTGGTCGTTCGGTGGAAGGTGTTCCCATTTAGGACCGCCAACAGAACCAAAAAGTACTGCGTCAGATTCTTCACAGCCAGTGACTGTTGCTTCTGGAAGTGGACAGCCGTGGTTATCAATTGCAATACCACCAACATCATACTCTTCGCGAGAAAAGCTAATCGCGTGCTTCTTTTCGATCGCGTCTAGCACTTTATGCGCTTGTTGCATTACTTCTGGGCCAATGCCATCACCAGGTAGTACGGCAATTTTGTATGATTTATCAGTCATGTTAATCCTTTAATTCTTTGTTACTGAGCTATTTAGCTCGTTTTAAATTTTGTCCCTAAAGCCAATAACATCGGCTCTAGGGCTCTGTTATTGGGTGTTTAAACTGTTGCGATTCTTTGCTGTTTCATTTCAGCAATGGTGTCTGCGCGTTGAATGCTATTAATAACGTGCAGTAGCGCCTGACCAGAGGCCTCAACGATATCCGTTGAAACGCCTGTACCGTGGTACTTGCGGCCTTTGTAGTTCGCAATAATATCAGCTTGGCCTAAGCCATCTTCGCCTTCACCTTTCGCGGTAAGGTCGAATTTATCCAATGCAATTTCGTAACCCGTTAAGCGGTAGATACATTGGTATAAAGCATCAACCGGGCCGTTACCGACAGCCGCTTCGCATTTCTCTTCATCACCACATTGCAGCTTGATGCTGGTGGTAGACATAACACTACCAGATTGTACGCTTAGGTAGTTAAGTTTATAGAAGTCATCTTCGTCACGTAGATTTGCGAAGTGCATTAGTGCTTCTAGGTCGTAATCGAATACTTGGCCTTTACGGTCAGCCAGTTTCAAAAAGTCTTCGTACAATGAATCTAGGTTGTACTCATTGTCTTTGTAGCCCATTGCGTCCATGTGGCTCTTAACGGCTGCACGACCACTGCGACTTGTTAGGTTCAATGCCTTGTTTTTCAAGCCAATAGACTCAGGAGTCATGATCTCGTAAGTGTTCTTGTTCTTTAGCATGCCATCTTGGTGAATACCTGAAGAGTGGCTGAACGCGTTTGCACCGACGATAGCTTTGTTGTCTTGAATTGGCATATGGCAAAGCTGGCTAACCAATTTACTGGTACGGTGAATCTCTTTGTGGTCCAAACCGGTATGAACACCTAATAGCTCTTGACGAGTTTTGATGATCATTGCGATTTCTTCTAAAGAACAGTTACCCGCACGCTCACCAATACCATTGATTGTGCCTTCAATTTGTCGAGCACCTGCTTGAACGGCAGCAATTGAGTTAGCAACCGACATGCCTAAGTCATCGTGACAGTGAACAGAGATGATCGCTTGGTCGATGTTGGGTACGCGATCAAATAGCGTTTGGATAATGCCACCAAACTCATTCGGTACTGTGTAGCCTACGGTGTCTGGAATGTTGATGGTTTTTGCGCCCGCGTTAATCGCGGCTTCAACCATACGACATAGGTTGTCGATAGGTGTACGACCGGCATCTTCACAAGAGAACTCAACATCGTCAGTGTAGTTGCGCGCATGCTTTACCGCTTTCACTGCCATCTCGACAACATCGTCGTAGCTGCGGCGTAATTTATCTTGCACGTGAACCGTCGATGTAGAAATGAAGGTATGAATACGGAACTGCTCAGCCACTTTTAGCGCTTCTGCAGCGGCATCGATATCTTTTGCAACTGCACGAGAAAGCGCACAGATACGGCTATCTTTAATATTTTTTGCGATGGTTTGTACTGATTCGAAATCGCCTGGCGATGACACAGGGAAACCCGCTTCAATAACATCTACACCCAGTCGTTCAAGTGCATAAGCGATCTGTAATTTCTCTTTTACCGTAAGGCTTGCTGCCAACGCTTGCTCGCCGTCACGTAAAGTCGTATCAAAAATTATCACTTGATCGTTCATGGGTGCTTCCTTATATCGATATTGTATCGATTGCTATCCAAATTATTATTGAGAATGATGTTCTTTTAAAAGTGCCAGTTACAAAAAAACCCGCTCAGCGCGGGTTTTAATATTTGTGTAGTTCTTGACCCACAACTTACCCGCGCGATTGGTTCACGATAAGGAGAAGTTTCAGCAGTCGAGAAGAAGAAAAAATCATTACACAAATATCCGTAAATAAACTGTTAACACCATATTTACCGCAATTTATTCTGAGCGTCAAACAAGAAAATCCAATATCAGCGTGCTTTGGCGGTGTTTTTTTTTGGTTTGTGCTGCTTGCGTGTTGTTTGCTGGTGTTATCAGCTGATTGAGTGTTTTGTACTGGGCGGTTAGTTTATCGTTTGGCTGATGTGTAGGTTAAAACTTTGTAGTAAATCTTTTTGATGGAACGATTCACCAATAAAATTTAAAGGGTGGCTAAATTAATTAATCATTTGATTAAATAGTGAGTAATTAATCTTCTACAACCATGTCGATTTATCCCTATAATTAATCGTGTGATTAATTATAGGGATAGGTCTCAGTGATGGCAGCGCGTAAAGCAGGGCGACCTCAACAGAATCTAGATGTACGGCAGTTACTCATTGAGCACGCTCGAGATCTGTTCGTGGTTCAACCGTACGACAAGGTATCGACTCGCTTAGTTGCTGAGCGAGCGGGTGTGAATATTGCGATGATTCGCTATTACTTTGGCAGTAAAGCCGGATTGTTTGAGGCGATGCTGCGTGAAACATTACGCCCTATGCAATTACAAATGCAGAGACTCGTTGATGAAAGCAGTCATGAGAACTTTCTTGATTTAATGCGGACTTACTACAAAGAGATGGTCAAAGTGCCGAAGTTTCCTCGCTTGATAGCCCAAGTGATGAATATGCCTCCCTCTGAAGTGCAAAGAGAGTTGCTCGAAAAGGTTTTCCTCGATGTTGCAAAGCCAGCCCAAGATGTCATTTTTGAAAAGTTGGTTGAACAAGGCATCTTAAAACAGAACATGGATCCAAAATTGTGCCGTATTTCGTATGTAAGCTTGATGGTGTTTCCTTTCATCGCTCCGCCGCCTTTATTGGCAATTCATGGGATTGAGATTAATGAAGAATTTCTTAATCGTTTAATCGAACACAACATTCAATTGATGACTGAAGGCTTTATTAACGCACCGAGCCCTTCTTCCGTGCAGGACCAAAGATAATGAAAATAAATAAAAAACTACTCTTCTTTCCAGCACTTGCGGTTGGTGTTATTGGCCTTGTCGCCGCGATTAACTTGAAGCCGGATCTTCCAACCAAACCTGCGGGTGATAGGGCTCGCTTAGTTGATACTGTGAGCCTAGAACAACAACTGATAGCGCCGTTAGCGGTCGGCTTTGGCAAAGTAGTGCCTAAAGTTGAATGGAAAGCGATTGCTGAGGTGACAGGACAGATCGTGTATCGACATCCAGATCTTGAAAAAGGCCAGGTGATCCCTGCAGGAACGGTCGTGCTCAAGGTTGATCCATTGGATTACGAATTGAAACTGATACAAGCAGAGGCGGATCTAAAATCAAGCCAAACCTCATTAGCGAAATTGAATCAAGAAGAAGACAACCTTAATCAGACTCTTAAGATCGAAAAGAATCGTTTGGTGATCAGCAATAAAGAGCTACAACGTAAACAGGATCTGCGTAAGAAAGGGCTCACCTCTCAATCGGATGTCGACCTGCAACAACAAAGCGCATTGTCTCAGCAGAAGTTGGTATTAGATATCGCGAACCAAATCGCGTTGATGCCAGATGAAAAGCGTGTTGCGGAAGCGGTGATTAAGGTCAACGTGTCTAAGGTAAAAGAGGCGCAGCGCTCTCTCGATAAGACCACGATCACTTTGCCAAGAGCGATGCGAATTGCTCAGGTTGATATCGAACAAAATCAAGTGGTTAACCTTCAGCATGAGATGTTTATTGCTCACGGGATTAATGTCATGGAAGTAGAGGCGCAACTTTCTATTCACGATATGCAAACTTTAGCCTCCAGCTTTAACCAATTTCCTCGCGATGCTGCAGGAATCCCTAATCCTTATGAAGCGCCAATCAAAGCAAGCATTCAACTTAACAGCGGCAACCTGAACCTCAGTTGGCCAGCGAAGGTGGCAAGAATCAGCGAAACAGTTGATGAAAACCAAGCGACGGCGGGGATTATTCTCGAGATCGCTCAAGATTACTCACAATTGCAACCAGACAGCGCGACGCCTTTGGTTAACGGTATGTTTGTCAAAGCTGAGATTGAAGGTGTAGCAAATCTAAGTTGGGTGTTGCCTGAACGAGCGCTACATGGTGACAAAATTTATCTAATGGACGATAACTCTCGTCTGAAAATGGTCAATGTTGAAGTGCTTTATCGCAGAGACAATCAAGTGGTTGTGAGTGGAGAGCTACAAACTGGAGATAAACTGGTTCTCAATGATGTCCTGCCAGCAATAGAAGGCATGTTACTGAGAGAGTCCAACTCTGAAGAGGCTGAGCTTGAATCAGATACTCAGGAGAGTGCGTCATGATCAAGTTTTTCTCTCGGCACCCAACAGCAGCAAACTTGTTGATGCTTGGGTTGTTGATCTTGGGTATAAGCTCACTATCAACCATCAAACGTGAAACCTTCCCCGCTTACGATCCGCCTTACATTATGGCTGCGATTGTTTATCCCGGCGCCTCTCCACAAGAAGTGGAAGAGAGCTTGTGTGTGCGAATGGAAGATGCAGTAGACGGCTTAGCCAACATTGAAGAAACTCAGTGTGAAGCCATCGAAGGCAGCGCTCGTTTAATTCTAAAGTTAAATGAAAAAGCGGACATCGGCCGAATGCTGGTGGATGTGCAAACCCAGATCAACTCGATCAATGATTTCCCAACTGAGATTGAATCGCCTGTTGTTCAAGAGCTAGATTGGAATGAACCGGTTGTCGATATCGCTATAACAGCCGAAACGTCGTGGCCAGAACTTAAGGCCTACGCGGAAGATCTTAAGCGCACCATGAAGCTTGATTACGATGTCTCTTTGGTCGAGGTTAGCGGCTTCTCGGATCATCAATATCGAGTGGAACTGGATACCCAAGCTATTCGTCAGTTGGGTTTGAGTGTCGGTGATATCGCGGATCAAATTGGTCGACAGAATGTAAAACTGCCGAGTGGTAACGTTGAAACACCAGACAAAAACTTTCTGATTCGTTTCGACGAGAGACGAGTTACGCCTGTTGAGCTGGAAAGCATCGTGGTTGGATCTGCGCCTAATGGCTCGGTGATTCGTTTGAGAGACATAGCCAAAATAACCGACCGCTTTGAGCTTGATGAGCAAAAGGTGCTATTTGATGGCAAGCCTTCAGCGCTATTGAAGATCAGCAAGAACAAAGAAGACGATGCGCTGCGAATCAAAGAGAACGTAACACGATTCGTTGAAGATCAAAGCGCGATTGCTCCTGATGGCGTGACACTACAAATGACCAACGATCTATCATCGGTACTCTGGGATCGTCTAACCATGATGGTACGCAACGGCTGGCAAGGTATTGTGCTGGTGTTTGCTACTATGTGGTTGTTCTTCAGTTTGCGATATTCATTCTGGGTTGCGGCAGGTTTGCCCGTAGCCTTCCTTGGTGGCTTGTTCTTAATGGCGAACCTTGGCCTATCGATCAACATCATGTCACTGGTCGGCTTATTAATGGCGATTGGTATTATGATGGATGACGCCATCGTGATTGCCGAATCGATAGCCTCCCATTTAGATAGGGGGCAAAACGTTGATGATGCGGTGTACAACGGTGTTAAGAAAGTGCTTCCCGGAGTACTGTCTTCTTTCTTAACCACGGTGTGTATTTTCGGTAGCTTACTGTTTCTTGATGGCGAGATGGGCGCTGTGCTTAAGGCCGTTCCTCAAGTATTGATTTTGGTGCTGTCGTTGAGCTTGATTGAAGCCTTCCTGATTCTACCTAATCACCTATCTCATTCATTACACAAAGAAAAAAATGACAAGCCAGCGCTGCGCTTTAAAGTGGTGTTGCTTGAGAAGTTTGAGAACTTCCGTAATACCACTTTGATGAACATGGTTGAGAAAGTCGTGACCTTCCGCTACGCCTTTATGGGCGGAGTGATTACGCTGTTGTTGCTTTCAGTCGCCTTGATTGCTGGTGGTGTTGTTAAGTTCCAACCTTTCCCTGAGCTTGATGGTGATATTGCCGAGGCGCGTATCATTCTTCCGCCGGGGGCGTCACTGTCTCAAACCGAGATAGTGGTCGATAAGATTGTAGCATCAGCCGAGCGTTTAAATGCGCAGTGGAGCGAAGAGGTCGAAGAAGGCAACACCTTGGTTGAGCACATTACTAGCCAATTTAATGCCAACGCAGATGCCAACGAATCTGGTCCGCACTTAGCTACCGTGCGCTTAGACTTACGCGGAGCTGAGAGCCGTAACACGGTTATTGATGACTTTATTGATGCATGGCGAGAAGACATCGGTGACTTGGCTGATCCTATCTCGTTAGTTTTCAAGCAACCGACCATGGGACCGGGCGGCCGTGCGATTGAGATTCGTGCTAAGCATGATGACCTGAGCGCATTGAAATCGGCTTCTTTGGATATTCAGGAATACCTTAATCAGTTTGATGGCGTGCACGGCGTGCTGGATGACATGCGTATGGGTAAAGAAGAGATTTTGGTGAAGCTGCGTCCGGGCGCTGAGACCTACAATGTGAATGGACAGATGATCGCTTCCCAATTACGTGCGGCTTTCTTTGGTCAGACAGCGGATGAGATTCAAATCGGTGTTGAGAATATCTCGATTGAAGTTCGTCTTGATAAAGAACAAGCGGGTGATTTACAGCAGCTGGCTAACTTCCCAATCATCACTGCAGACGGCAGTCAGATTCCATTAGCAACATTGGCAACGTTAGATTTTCAGCGTAACTATGTGCGAATCCAACGTATCGATGGGTTGAGAACCATCAGTATCTTTGGTGATATTGATAATAAGAAAGCGAGTTCATCCGCGATTTTGGCTCAGTTCCAAAAAGATGAAGCCGCCAAACTTATTCAGAAGTACCCGGGTTTACGCTTTGATTTCGAAGGGGAGGCCAAGGATGCAGCCAAGACTGGCGCTTCGATGGGCAAAGGATTCTTGCTCGGCTTATTCGGCGTGTTTGCGATTCTTAGCTATCAGTTCAGAAGCTATTTAGAGCCTGTGGTCGTGATGTTAGCGATTCCACTCGCTTTTATTGGGGTGGTCGTTGGTCACTGGATACTTGGCCATTCTTTGAGTATGCCAAGCATGATGGGCTTTGTGTCGCTTGCCGGTATTGTGGTTAATGATTCCATCTTGTTGGTGCAGTACATTCGTCACCATGTCGATGAGGGAGATAGCGTGCATGACTCGGTGGTGAAAGCCAGTCGCGAGCGTTTCCGAGCGGTATTCTTGACCTCAATGACGACTGCGGCAGGTTTGCTACCGCTGTTGACGGAAACCAGCTTACAGGCTCAGGTTATCCAGCCACTGGTTATTTCGATCGTATTCGGCATATTTGCCTCGACCTTATTAGTATTGTTTATGATCCCAGCGGCCTACGCGATATTGGCGGATTTCGGTTTGGTGAAAAAGCACGAGCCATTAGCGCTATAACTTTTAGTGCTATAGCCTTTAGCGCTATTATCATTAGCGAACGCTATAACCATTAACACGATAGAAGTAGCGTTTGCTTGCTTATATAAAGAAGTAAAAACATAGAAGAATAAAGCGGCCTTGGGTCGCTTTATTTTTATCGACAGTTTCTAGGCCTCATCAGCTTGCTTAGCGAAAGCGGTCAATTCGCCTCAAAATTCATTTTAGTTCATTCAAAACGTCACTTAACTGTCATTTCAGGAGCATAACTTGAGCCTTAACTGAATAAGGATTGTTAAGGAGATTGTATGCGTACTATCGAACCTATTGTCCGCTGGGATGTGGCATTTTCTGTTTTCTGTTTAAAGAGCCGTTATAGCGGACAACAGGCGACACTCAGTAAGGCGGTGTCTCATACTGGAGATGGACACCTTTATGTTTTGATTGCCTTGATTGCACTGCTGGTCGATAGCAACACCGGTCGAGACTTTCTTTTGGTGGGCTTAACCGCCTTCGCAATCGAACTGCCTATTTACTGGTTTGCTAAAAATACCCTCAAGCGCCGTCGACCAGCTGAATTCTCTTCACTACTTCACTCTCATATTGTGCCATCCGATAAATACAGTCTGCCTTCAGGGCATTCCGCTGCTGCTTTTGTTATGGCGACCCTAATCGGGCATTTCTATCCGAGCTTGTACCTCTTTAGCTTGGTGTGGGCAACTGCGATTGCAGGCTCTCGAATCCTGCTCGGTGTGCACTTTTTAACGGACGTACTGATTGGCGCAGCCTTGGGCATCGCTTGTACCAGCCTAGCTATCAGCTTCATCCTGTAATTATTTTGTTGGCAACCACTGCCGAGCTTAAGTGGTAAATTTAAAGGAACATGCATGAAAATTTTATATGGCGTACAAGGCACAGGAAATGGGCACATCGCTCGAGCGAGAGCAATGGCCGTCGCTTTTCGTCAGCAAAATATTGATGTCGATTTTCTGTTCTCTGGGCGAGATGAGAGCAAATACTTTTCGATGGAAGCGTTTGGCAACTATCAGACCCGCAGCGGCTTAACTTTTTACAGCGAGCAGGGGCAGGTTAAATACGGCAAAACATTCATGAAGAACAACATCTGGCGATTTCTCCGTGAGATTAACCAGATCGATCTTACGCCTTATGACTTAGTGATTAATGATTTTGAGCCTGTCACTGCATGGGCGGCTAAGAGACAAGGTGTGCCATGCATTGGGATAAGCCACCAGAATGCGTTTCGTTATGATGTACCCAAAGGAGGGGGCAACTGGATTGAACATTCAGTGATTCAACATTTCGCCCCAACCGAGCACTCTATTGGCTTGCACTGGTATCACTTTGAACAGCCGATTTTGCCGCCTATCGTTCACACGCTGGTTGGTGAGCAACAAACCAAAACAGCACAAGACTTTACGTTGGTCTATTTGCCATTTGAGGATCTTGAGTCGATCTCAGAGCTGCTGATGAAGTTCATTTCGCAAAACTTTGTCTGTTACCACCCGGATGTGATTGAGCATAGCCGAGTTGAAAATATTGAGTTCAAACCACTGAGTCATGCGGGCTTTCAATTCGACCTCAATCAGTGCTCTGGTGTGGTCGCAAATGGCGGCTTTGAATTGCCATCTGAAGCCCTAACTTTGGGGAAGAAATTGCTTCTCAAACCACTCGAAGGACAGTTCGAACAACAGAGCAATGTGGCGACGCTAGAGGCCCTTGGGTTAGCTCAAACCATGACGTTTTTAGATGCGGCTATCTTGCGCGCTTGGCTCAGTGAAAAACAGGCCGAAGTGGTCACCTATCCAGACGTGGCAAGTGCACTCGTTGAGTGGGTATTAGCAGGGAATTGGTCTAATCAAGATGATTTAAGAAAGCAACTTTGGGACAAGGTCGACTTTCCAAGTTATGCATCGCTCACCTAACTCATAAGTGCTATTTCTGAATTGACCGGTTGAACAATTCACGAGTTCAATAAATTGTAACAAATGTAACCAAACGATAGAACAGCTAAATAAGTCGAAATTAAACTCATAAGTGACGCATTTTATGTTTTTTTATAACTCTATAAATAATTGATTTTTAGATGTTGTTTAATCATTAAGGTAAAATAAAATTATTCTTTATCAATCTTGTTGGTAGCTCGAGATGCATTGGTTAATAGTAATGTCAATCCGAAAAACATCGGTCTGATAAATATAAGAATTAGTGGTTATCTATTCTCATACCATTACCAATTTAACGCTGTCGAACCGACAAGAGGCAACTTGAATGTTAGATAAGAAAGACGCAATGAGTGCTATTGCAAGCTACAGAATGGAAAGCACACTTCGTGGAGTCGACTTAAATCTTTTGACTGTATTTGATGCAGTTATGCAAGAGCAAAACATTACACGTGCAGCTCACAATCTGGGTATGTCTCAGCCTGCTGTTAGTAACGCTGTTGCTCGTCTAAAAGTGATGTTTAACGACGAACTATTCATGCGTCAAGGTCGTGGTATTCAACCGACTCAACGTGCTCGTCAGTTGTTTGGTCCAATCCGCCAAGCGCTACAGTTAGTACGCAACGAACTACCAAGTTCTGTGTTCTCTCCAGAGTCGTCTTCTCGCCTGTTCAAACTAGCGATTTGCAGCCCTTGTGATATGCGTTTTGCTCCTAAGATTATGTCGACAATCAACGAGCAAGCACCTAGCGTGAAACTGCACATGGATGCTGAATTCGATCGTCAACTTTCTGAGCGCATGCGCTACCAAGAAATCGACTTCGTTATTGATTACGCTCGTTTTGATGAGCAAGGCTTCTCAAGCACTGAAATCTTCCAAGATGAGTTGGTTGTTGTCGCTTCTGCTTCTCACCCACGCATTAACGGTGAAGTAACAGCGGCAGAGCTGCTTAATGAAAAGCACGCGAAATTGTCTCGTATCCACGGTCAACGTAGCTTCTCTGAGCAAGCTTACCGTGACCTAGATTGCACGCCTTTCTACGAAGGTACGAGCTTGAGCAACGTTCTTTACGTTGTAGGCCAATCTGAACTAGTAACAATTGCTCCTCGTTGGATGGTAGAACATGCAGCAAACAAAGAGCAGCTTCAGATTCTAGATTTCCCATTCGATAATGCGGCGATTTCTGGCTTCCTAAGCTGGCACGAATCAAGTGAAAAGGATAAAGGACACATTTGGTTACGAGATCAGTTAATGATGATCTGTGGCGAAGTAGTGGCACTTAACTAGACACTAATCCCTATGATTTATAAGCCCTAAGCTAGGAGACTGGCTTAGGGCTTTTTTATGCGCGCTATTTTAGTAGGTAGAAAACTTAGCGTGAGACGTACTATTACTGATAACTTTGAGCTTCATCAGTTGCCTTTTTCATGATCAGAGGTACACTTGTGCGCTCAAAAAAGCTTACAGGTGTAAGCCAAAGGTAAAGAGATGGCCAATTTAGATTTTCATATCGTAAAAAGACTTCGTGACCAAATTGCCCAAGGCGGCAACCGTACAGCTTTGAAGCACAAAGTAGACAATGTATGGCAAGGTATTAGCTGGGAGCAGTTTGGACAACAAATCGATACGCTTTCATTAGCACTATTGGCTCAGGGACTGAGAGTTCAAGATAAGATCGGTATCTATTCAAATAATATGCCTCAATGGACCGTGGCAGATTTTGCATCTTTACAAGCTCGTCTTGTGACTGTGCCGATTTATCCAACCAACACAGCAGCACAGTCGTCTTACATCATCCAAAATGCGGATGTGAAGATCTTATTCGTTGGTGAGCAAGTTCAATTTGACGCGGCGGTGAGCCTATTCGAAGAGTGTGAACAGCTAGAAGTGGTTGTCGCGATGTCTGATGATATCGATCTTCAAGGCCATAGCTTTGCGGTATCTTGGGCTGATTTCATGGCGCGCGGCGTTGAAGCACAACAAGCTGAACTTGACGTGCGTCTTGCTGATGCAAGCATGGACGACCTGCTGACTCTTATCTATACCTCTGGTACCACAGGTCAGCCAAAAGGCGTAATGCTTGATTACACCAACATTGGCTACCAGTTAGAAGGCCACGATGAGCGCCTTAGCCTGAGCAAAGACGATGTCTCATTGTGTTTCCTACCGTTATCACACGTATTTGAGCGTGCTTGGACGTTCTACGTTCTTTATAAAGGCGCAACCAACTGCTACCTGCAAGATACGATGCAAGTGCGTGATGCGCTAAGTGATGTGAAACCTACTGTAATGTGTGCGGTTCCACGCTTCTACGAGAAGATTTTCTCTGCGATTCACGAGAAGGTATCTAAAGCACCATTTATTCGTAAAGTGCTATTTACTTGGGCGGTGAACATGGGAGCAAAGCTTTCAGTTTGTCACCAAGAAGGTCGTACTCCATCGTTGATGCTGAAGAAGAGCCATGCGCTAGCTGATAAGCTTGTGCTATCTAAACTGCGCGCTCTACTCGGCGGTAACATCAACTTCATGCCATGTGGTGGCGCGAAGCTTGATGAGACGATTGGTCGTTTCTTCCATGCTATCGGCATCAACGTAAAACTTGGCTACGGCATGACAGAAACCACGGCAACAGTATCTTGTTGGGATGATCGCTGTTTTAACCCTGATTCGATTGGTATGTCGATGCCGGGCGCAGAAGTAAAAATTGGTGCTAAGGACGAGATTCTTGTTCGCGGTCCAATGGTGATGCGTGGCTACTACAAGATGCCAGAAGAGACAGCTAAGACATTCGATGAGCACGGTTTCTTGAAAACCGGTGATGCGGGTCATTTTGATGAAAATGGTAACCTGTTCATTACTGATCGTATCAAAGAGCTGATGAAAACTTCTGGTGGTAAGTATATTGCCCCGCAAGTGGTTGAAGGTGCGATTGGTAAAGATCACTTTATCGAACAGATTGCTGTTATCGCTGATACACGCAAATTCGTTTCTGCGCTGATTGTTCCTTGTTATGACTCGCTAGAAGAGTACGCCAAAGAGCTTAATATCAAGTATCACGATCGCGTTGAGCTGGTTAAGCACCACCAAATCGTCGAGATGCTAGAAAAGCGTGTGAATGACCTACAGCAAGAACTGGCTAAGTTTGAGCAAGTAAAGAAATTCAAACTGCTACCAAAAGCATTTTCTATGGATGATGGTGAACTGACACCAACTCAAAAATTGCGTCGTAAAGTTATCAACGATAAGTATCAAGACGAAATCGAAGAAATGTACAACGAAAAGCCTAAAGATAAGTAGTTTTCTGCTTAGATAAATTTTCAGTTGTTTAAAAATCCCCCTACGAATGTGATTGCATTTTTAGGGGGATTTTTTGTATCTAATGACACAGCACAATGTGCGAAAGCGCACACCAGCAAGCTCGTGGTTTATCGATAAATAGCGATCTATTAAAATATTAAGTGCTTTTTTTCGTTCTCTTTTTAGTTTTAATATCTAGTTATTAATCTTGGTTTGGGTTTTATTTGATGCTTTAAGCTAATAGTTGGTTTTTTGGCATGATTGTCGGATAACAGGTGTTAGACCAGATGATAATAAAGCGTTAAAGTTGTTTCGTATTACTGTTTGTTGTTATCACGACAGACAGCCATAGCCGAAAAAGTGGAAGTATTTCGAATTAGGCTACGAATAAGCCCTAGACTATGAAAAACCAGCCCAACATGTTCACCAAATATGATTGGAAACTGGTGAGGAGAGCAATATGACAACAAAACCTGAAACAGCCATGTCATCCGGCGCTGAAATGTTATCCGGCGCTGAGATGGTGGTGCAGTCTCTAATTGAAGAGGGTGTAGAACAAATCTTTGGTTACCCAGGTGGTTCTGTACTTGATATCTACGATGCGCTGCATGCTAAAACTGCTGAAATCAAACACGTATTAGTACGACACGAACAAGCTGCTACCCACATGGCAGATGGCTATACTCGTTCTACCGGCAAACCGGGCGTAGTACTTGTGTGTTCTGGTCCAGGTGCGACCAATACCGTTACTGGCATTGCAACAGCCTACATGGACTCAATCCCAATGATTGTTATTTCTGGTAACGTACCAAATAACCTTATTGGTAACGACGCCTTCCAAGAGTGTGACATTGTGGGTGTATCACGCCCGATCGTTAAACACAGCTTCTTAGTTAAGAAAGCGGAAGATATCCCTGAAGTCGTTAAAAAAGCATTCTATATTTCAACGACAGGACGTCCCGGTCCTGTGGTTATTGATCTGCCGAAAGACATCTTAAACCCACAAATCAAGCTTCCTTATGAATACCCAGAAACGCTCAAAATGCGTTCGTATAACCCAACGGTTACGGGTCATAAAGGTCAGATCAAAAAGGCGCTAAAAGCCCTTCTTGAAGCGAAGAAGCCGGTACTTTATGTCGGTGGTGGTGCGGTTATTTCTGAGGCAGATAAGCCGCTGTTAAAATTAGCAGAGGCACTGAATTTACCTGTGGTAAGCACCCTAATGGGGCTTGGCGCTTTCCCTGGCACCCATAAGAACTCTTTGGGTATGTTGGGCATGCATGGTTTGTATGAAGCCAATATGGCGATGCACAATGCGGATTTGATCTTTGGTATTGGCGTACGTTTCGATGATCGAACGACCAATAACCTAGATAAGTACTGCCCTGATGCGAAGATCATGCACATTGATATCGACCCATCTTCGATCTCTAAGAACGTAAAAGTGGATCTACCGATTGTAGGTTCTGCTGAAAAGGTTCTAGAGAGCATGGTGAACTTGCTCGTTGAGCAAGGCGGCATTAACGATGCAGAAGCGATTGAAAGCTGGTGGAGTGAAATTAAGCAGTGGCAAGAGCGTGACTGCCTAGCTTACGAGAAATCGTCTGAGCGCATTAAACCTCAACAAGTTATTGAAACATTGCATAAAGTAACCAATGGCGATGCTTATGTTGCTTCTGATGTAGGTCAACACCAAATGTTTGCTGCTTTGTACTACCCGTTTAACAAGCCACGTCGTTGGATTAACTCTGGTGGTCTAGGCACTATGGGCTTTGGCCTGCCTGCTGGTATGGGCGTTAAGTTTGCTAAGCCAGATGAAGAGGTGGTTGTGGTAACCGGTGACGGCAGTATTCAAATGAATATCCAAGAGCTGTCGACTGCGCTGCAATACAATATCCCGGTTAAGATTATTAACCTTAACAACCGTTTCCTAGGCATGGTAAAACAGTGGCAAGACATTGTTTATCAAGGCCGTTACTCTAACTCATATATGGACTCTGTTCCTGATTTTGCTGCTATCGCTGAGGCTTATGGCCACGTTGGTATGCGCATTTCATCTCCGGATGAATTGGAATCAGGTTTGGAAAAAGCACTGGCGATGAAAGACCGTTTGGTATTTGTCGATATTAGTGTGGATGACACCGAGCACGTATACCCAATGCAGATCAAAGGCGAGGGTATGGATAACATGTGGCTAAGCAAAACGGAGAGAACATAATATGAGACACATTATTTCACTACTAATGGAAAACCAACCTGGTGCGCTTTCTCGTGTGGTTGGCTTGTTTTCTCAGCGTGGCTACAACATCGAGTCTTTGAACGTATCTCCAACCGATGATCCGACGCTGTCTCGTTTGAACGTAACCACTAACTCGAGCGAAATGCAGCTTGAGCAGATCCAGAAACAGCTACATAAGCTAATCGACGTACTTAAAGTGCAAGAAGTGTCCGAACTTGAACACATTGAACGTGAGCTGTTGATGGTAAAAGTACGTGCGAGCGGCTTTGCTCGTGCGGAAGTGAAGCGCACAGCGGATATCTTCCGTGGTCAGATCGTTGATGTTACGGCTTCTCAATATACGGTTCAAATGGCGGGTACTAGCGAGAAACTGGATGCCTTCATTCAGGCGCTGTCTGAAGTGACGGAAGTGCTTGAAGTAGCTCGAAGTGGTGTTGTTGGCATCGCACGAGGCGAACGTGCGTTGAAAGCCTAGACGATAAGTCTTTAAAAAATAACTTTAAAGCCGCTTTTTTAAGCGGCTTTTATTTTGTTAATTTTTTAGAGTGCTATAATCCCGCGCTGCACTTCCATTCATCTGAGTTAGCAATGCGAAATAAAAAATCAATAATTACATTGCTGATTATCTCTATCATATTGTCTTCTGCAGTATGTCTGTATTATTTGCAGCGCTACAAAGAAGTAAAACAGCAGAGCTTTGACTACTCAGCTAAGCAAGCCGTTCATCAGTTAGTGTATGCCAAGCGAGATTATGATCTTCTCAAGACTCAGTTAGTCTCGGTCATGGAGCTACTCAGTCATAGCCAGAGCTTGGTTAACTTTGCTTCCTCTCCCTCAGACCAAACCAAACATCTACTTGAAGAGGTCTGGCAATCTGTTCTCGTGAACCAGAAGTGGTATACACAAATCCATCTGTTAGATGTCACTGGCAAAGAATTGGTGCGTGTTAACTATTCCTCTGATACCGGTAGAGTGACGTTTCCTCAACAGCTGCAAGATAGGTCGGATTCTAACTACTTCCAATACGCTCAAAAACTAGAAGCCGAACAGATTGGCGGTTGGGGTATTGAGCTTGAAACTGAGCATGGTGAAGTCACCTTCCCTTATTCGCCGGTAATCCGTGTCTTTACCCCAGTAGAAACCCCTGACGAAAGAGTAGGCTACCTCGTCATCAATCTTGATGTATGGGGCTTATCGTCGCGTCTGAGCTTTTCACCAGATAACGATCTTAGAGCAGAAGTTCTCAATGACGCGGGTTACTTCATCGCGAGTAACAACAGCGGTAAGTTGTTCGGAGACTCTATTCCTGAAAGAAAAGGCTATAACCTGAAAAATATCGCGCCGAAGACGTGGGATGCGATCTCCAATGATCAGGTGGGATACGTTTTTGAAGATGGTAATTTGTTTGCCTTTAACACGGTTATGCTCGCGAACAGTCAAAAGGTCCATTTACTGATTCAACTTAATCAAAAGCAACTGATGGATCGGGCTGAGCGTGATCTAGATGATTTGGCCCATGAAGAGATCATTGTTCTGATTACGGTGCTGATATTCGCTTTCCCGTTTGCTTACCTGGTGACGCACTGCCGACGCCGAAGCCTAGAGAGTAAATTGGCACGCGCCGCATTGAATGGTATGTCGGCAGTGATGATCTCTGACAAGCAGCACCGCACAATGATGATCAACAACGAATTTGAGAACATGACTGGGTACTGCAAAGAACAGGTGATCGGTCAAAATGCATTGCAGTTGCTGCTTGAGAATACCGACCAAGTGCTCTCAAGCTCGGCTATTTGGAGTCATTTAGAGCAAGAAGAAGTATGGGAAGGGGAGGTTCAGTGTAAGAACAAGCTGCGTATTCCTTTTACTGCGATCATGCGAGTGCATGCGGTCAAAAACAATTCAGGCAAAGTCAGTTACTACATCACCTCGTTGGTTGATATTTCCGTAAGGAAGGAGCTTGAGGTACGTTTGAGGATCTTAAGTGAACGTGACTCTTTGAGTAATCTCTGGAACCGACGAAAATTCGAAGAGCAGCTGGCCTACTATTCTCGCTTAGTTGAGCGTTACCCGATCGAAGCGACCACCTGCTTAGCCTTGGTGGACATCGATAACTTCAAGCGAATCAATGATGAGCTTGGCCACGACGAAGGTGACCGTGTGATCGCTGGTGTTGCTAAACTTCTGCAAGATAGCCTTCGTGGGACGGACTTTGTTGCACGTGTTGGAGGAGAAGAGTTTGCACTCTTGATGCCACACACCTCACTGCCAGAAGCAAAGCGCGTATTGGATCGCTTGCGAATTGAGATTGAACTGGCAGCCGGAACTAAGGTAACGGTGAGTGTTGGCTTTACTGATTTAACAAGTAACAGTACTCGCTCATACAAGTGTGCCGATGTTGCGCTTTACGAATCTAAATCGTCTGGTCGTAATACGGTCTCTATGTGTCCTAGCTACGATGATGTCGCTTAGGTTCGCTTCTATCTAATCCTTTCTTCTCTTTGCTTCACCTCTTCAAGCTGGCCCCGACTCACTTTATCTCTCCCCCTTTTTATAGGAATCTCACTTTTGAGCGACCTATGTCACAAAATCTATACAGTTAGACTAAAGTCTAATGCTGGTGGAAATTTGAGCTAAAATGAACAATAAGTAAACTACCTTGCTTCAGATTACATCGTGCTTAACGGTGTAATAAATAGAGTGTTTACCAGATGTAAAAGGATGACACCGTTAACTTAATTCAACTGATTAGCTAGCCTTTTCAATGGTTTGAAAGGCAGCAGTAGAATTAGGTTAGCTGGAGCAAGAGTTTGGGGATCATACAGTCTGGTTAAAAGAGGCGTGGTATGTTTGTCGATTTTTTAGTGAGGTTAACCATAGGCACATTAGCCATTCTTGGCTTTCAATTGAGTGCTTTGTATTTTTTACCTATGGTTGTGCTACTCAATACTCATCACAAAGAGTTTTTTGGGTGGTAGTTCAGTCGTAATACTGGAAACAAAAAACGGAGCCATTGGGCTCCGTTTTTATTTGGTTAGAAGCTACTTTAGCGTTATGCCGCTTCGATAACTTCTTCAATTCGTTTCATTGAACCTAGCAGGTGTTGATCAAGCAGTTCAGTCGCTTGTTCTACATTCTTAGACAGTACTAGTTTCATGATCATTTCGTGTTCATCAATATTGAACAGATCATCTGATGCGCTTTCTGCAGACATAGCGAGGAAGCGGTAACGTTTCACTTGGTTAATTAGGTCATCAAAGAACTTAAACATGTTCTCTGAATCTGCACCTTCAAGCAGTGCGACATGGAATTGCTGGTGGCGCTCTTCCCATTCTACACAGTCAAACTCTTCAGATACGTACTGTACTCGCGATAGTTTATGGTAAGACGTTAGTACATCCAGTTCCCAGCTCTCATCACCTGCTGCAATCGCTTTTTTAAGCAGAACCGATGATACAACACGAAGGCTTTCGTATAGGTCATTCAGTTCTTTCTTTGATACAGGAGATACCCAGCAGCCTTTTTGTGGCTCTAGCTTTACGTATTTGCTCCAAGATAACTGTACCAAGGCTTCGCGAATAGGGGATGCGCCAACGTTGTAGCGTGCTTTTAGATCAGCAACAACAAGCTTTTGGCCTGGGGTTAACTCACCATTAAGAATATCTTGGCGAATCATCTTTGATACTTTGTCAGTGAGCGTAGGACTAGACATTACAAACCTCATCTATATATGATTTCTAGTCTGCTAATCCGTCTCTTAGAAAGAGTCAGTTGGAGGTTAACAGTACGTAGTTCTATTGTGATTGATAATACAGCGTACTGAAAAGTTAGGCAAGATTTTGTTTCATAAAAAAAGAGGGCCGAAGCCCTCTTTTATATTTTATGCGAATCGGTTCATTCTTATAGAACGTGAACAGATGCCGTGTTTGTAGTACCAGAAGCTACTAGAGCACCAGAAACCATAACTACGATGTCGCCTTTGTTACCTAGGCCAGATTGTAGAGCGATTTCTTTACCGTTGATGTAGAACGCGTCTGTGTTCTCGATAGAGTCAACAAGAACTGGCTTAACACCTTTAGTAAGAACTAGCTGTGCAGCTGTCTTTTCGTTAGTTGTTAGAGCTAGGATGTTTGCAGTTGGGAAGTACTTACGTACTGAACGTGCAGATTTACCGCCTTCAGTTGCAACAACGATTAGAGGAGCAGCTAGCTTCTCTGCTGTGTCTACGGCGCCTTTACATACTGCTTCAGTGATGCGTAGACGTGGGCTGTCTAGACGAGAACCTAGCTCAGCTTTAAGAGCTGAATCAGTACGGTTCGCGATTTGAGCCATGATAGTAACAGCTTCAACTGGGTACTTACCTTTAGCAGTTTCACCAGAAAGCATTACTGCATCAGTACCATCCATGATTGCGTTCGCAACGTCACCCGCTTCAGCACGAGTTGGACGTGGGTTGCTGATCATAGAGTCAAGCATTTGAGTTGCAGTGATAACCATCTTACGTGCACGGTTACACTTCTCGATCATCATCTTCTGAGCGAAGATTACTTCTTCAGCTGGGATTTCAACACCTAGGTCACCACGAGCAACCATGATGCCGTCAGAAGCTTCAAGGATTGAATCGAAGTTATCTACACCTTCTTGGTTTTCAATCTTAGAAATGATGTGGATGTTCTCGCCGCCGTTAGCGTTTAGAAGCTCACGGATTTCTTTAACGTCTTCTTCTTTACGGATGAAAGAAGCAGCAACGAAATCTACGCCTTGCTCACAACCAAACTTAAGGTCAGCTTTGTCTTTCTCAGAAAGAGCAGGAAGTTGAACAGAAACGCCAGGAAGGTTAACACCTTTGTTTTCGCCTAGAGCACCGTTGTTAAGAACTTTACACTTAACTTCAGTTTCTGTTGTTGCGATAACTTCCATTTCGATTAGGCCGTCATCAACAAGGATAGTGTTACCTGCTGTTAGGTCTTTAGCGAAACCTAGGTAAGTTACTGCTACTACGTCTTTGTTACCAACAACTGTTGCGTCAGTTGTGAAAGTGAACTCTTGACCAGCTACTAGATCTACGTCGTTACCATCTTCAAGTTTGATAGTACGGATTTCTGGACCTTTAGTATCTAGAAGGATAGCAAGTTGCTCACCTTTGTTTTCCATTACTTTACGGAAGTTCGCGATACGAGTGCCGTGCTCTGCGAAATCACCGTGAGAGAAGTTAAGACGCATAACGTTCATGCCAGCATCTACTAGTTCAGTTAGCTTCTCTACAGATTCAGTTTTAGGGCCAATCGTACATACGATTTTGGTCTTTTTCATGGAAGGTACTCTCCGGTAAGTATTGTTACAATTTGAAATTTATTTAAGTTCTGAAGATTGGTCCGCTACATCAACATTTTGTGCCTGTTGTGTAAAAGCGCGGGACTTCCAATATGTCCTTCAGAGTTGTAAGTCTTTCATCAATTTTAGTCATTTTATGACTAAAAGATTTTGATTCAATATCGGTTTTCTGTGACTTACCCCACTATATAGGGGGTAAGTTGCAAAAAAATAACAGTCAGTTTTGTAATTTTTTTTCTTTTCGGGTGCGGATTCTACCACCTAATGAGTTCAATATCACTGCTTAACAATTGTCTTAGGACAAGGTTTTATCGCTATTTATTAATTTTTTGGATCAAAATAAATGGACTAAATAGTTTCGTTGTAACTATAATATGTTTCATATCGAAACTTAATGGCCTTTTTTAAATGTCGAAACGAAACACCCAGCTCAGAAGACATGCAATTTCTAACCTAGTGAATGAAAAAGGGGAGGTTAGTGTTGATGAATTATCCGCTAAGTTCGAAACCTCAGAAGTCACTATTAGAAAGGACTTGGCGTCTTTAGAGAAAAACGGTCAGCTTTTACGCCGTTATGGTGGTGCGATTTCGTTACCGAAAGAGGTTGTCAACGAAGAGCTGGGTCAACAAGTTTCGACTCGAAAGATTTCATTGGCAAAAGCCGCTGCAGATTTAATTCGCGACCATAACCGCATCGTGATCGATAGTGGCAGTACGACCGGTGCTCTAATTCAGCAGCTTAATGCTAAGCGTGGCTTGGTTGTTATGACCAACTCATTGCACGTTGCTAATGCGCTTAATGAGCTTGAAAGCGAGCCGACGTTATTAATGACTGGCGGCACTTGGGATACCCATTCGGACTCTTTCCAAGGCAAAGTTGCAGAGTCGGTACTTCGTGCTTACGATTTTGACCAACTATTTATTGGGGCTGATGGTATCGACCTCGATAGAGGCACAACCACGTTTAACGAACTGGTTGGCCTGAGCAAAGTAATGGCTGAAGTGTCACGAGAAGTGATCGTGATGGTTGAGTCGGAAAAGGTGGGACGAAAGATCCCGAACTTAGAGCTGGCATGGGAACACATTGACATCTTAATTACCGATACAGACTTAGGCGAAGAATCCAAAGCAAGTATCGAATCACATGATGTTCGAGTGATCCTGACCGATCCAGCGTAAAAACAAATTTAAGTATTATGCATTTACCTTCCTATAATTGATCTTAACGAAGATTTGGCCTTTGCTTGCTGCCAATAGGAATAAAACAAAATTGATGGAGTGAAACTATGTGTGGAATTGTTGGTGCAGTAGCACAGCGTGATGTAGCTGAAATTTTAGTAGAAGGCCTTCGTCGTCTAGAATACCGTGGCTACGATTCAGCTGGTGTCGCTGTAGTCGATACTGAATCTAACCTAACTCGTGTACGCCGCCTAGGTAAAGTACAAGAGCTAGCTGACGCAGTAGAAGAGCAACAAGTGATTGGTGGTACAGGTATCGCTCATACACGTTGGGCGACACACGGTGAGCCGTCTGAAGCGAACGCACACCCACACATGTCTGGTGATATTGCCGTTGTACACAATGGCATTATCGAAAACCACGAAGCACTGCGCGCTATGCTGCAAGAGCGTGGTTACGTATTTACTTCACAAACGGATACAGAAGTTATTGCTCACTTAGTTGAGTGGGAACTTCGCACTTCAGCTTCTTTGGTTGAAGCGCTACAGAAAACAGCAAAACAATTAGACGGTGCGTACGGCACGGTTGCGGTTGATCGTAAAGATCCTAGCCGTATCGTTGTAGCTCGTTCTGGTAGCCCGATCGTTATCGGTTTTGGTGTCGGCGAGAACTTCCTTGCTTCTGATCAACTGGCGCTACTGAGCGTAACTCGTCGCTTCATGTACCTAGAAGAAGGTGATGTTGCTGAGGTAACTCGTCGTGATGTTACGGTATTTGATGTAGCGGGTGAGCGTGTTGAGCGTGAAATCGTTGAGTCAAACGCTGAACACGACGCAGGTGACAAAGGTCAATACCGCCACTTCATGCAGAAAGAGATCTTCGAGCAGCCAACAGCGCTGATCAATACAATGGAAGGCCGTATCTCTGACACTTCGGTTATCACTAACGCGATCGGCGTTAAAGCTGAAGAGATCCTAAGCAAGGTTGAACACGTGCAGATCATCGCATGTGGTACGTCTTACAACTCAGGCATGGCAGCGCGTTACTGGTTTGAATCTCTAGCTGGCGTAAGCTGTGACGTAGAGATTGCTTCTGAATTCCGTTACCGTGATTTCGTTGTTCGTCCGAACAGCCTATTGGTGACTCTGTCTCAATCTGGTGAAACGGCGGATACGCTTGCTGCACTTCGTCTTGCAAAAGAGAAGGGTTATATGTCTGCAATGACTATCTGTAACGTTGCGGGTTCTTCACTGGTTCGTGAATCTGATTTTGCCTTCATGACTCGCGCAGGAACAGAGATCGGTGTTGCTTCTACTAAAGCTTTCACAACTCAACTAGCAGCGATGCTGATGATGGTAACGTCAATTGGTCGTCTACAAGGTCGTATCAATGAAGAAAAAGAAGCGGAAATCGTTCAAGCACTTCACCAACTGCCTGCTGATATCGAGAAAGCATTAGCGTTCGATAAAGAAATTGAAGCACTGGCACCTGATTTTGCTGATAAGCATCACACACTGTTCTTGGGTCGTGGTGAGTTCTACCCAATCGCGATGGAAGCGTCTCTTAAACTGAAAGAGATCTCTTACATCCACGCAGAAGCATACGCAGCTGGTGAGCTTAAGCACGGTCCTTTGGCTCTTATCGATGCAGATATGCCTGTAGTCGTTATTGCACCAAGCAACGACTTGCTAGAGAAGCTGAAATCGAACGTTGAAGAAGTGCGTGCTCGTGGCGGTCTACTTTACGTATTCGCTGATGAAGATGCGGGCTTTGAAAGCGATGAGAACATGAAGATCATCAAGATGCCTCACGTAAGTGAAGTAACAGCGCCTATCTACTACACAGTACCGATGCAGCTGCTGTCTTACCATGTCGCACTAATAAAAGGTACCGACGTTGACCAACCTCGTAACCTAGCGAAAGCGGTAACAGTTGAGTAATCGACAGCTTACCTAAGATATAGATAATAAGAAGCCCATCCTGTGATGGGCTTTTTTATGTCTGTTACTTAACGATCAGTGTTAGAGCTAGCTGTAGCGTCATTAAGCGCTCAGTGCTTGCTCTAGGTCAGCCAAGATATCGTCAATGTGCTCGATACCTACTGATAGGCGAATCATCTCCGGTGATACACCGGCTTGTTTCTGTTCAGCTTCGCTTAGTTGACGGTGTGTCGTCGAAGCTGGGTGACAAGCGAGCGATTTCGCATCGCCAATGTTAACCAGGCGCTTGAAGATTTGCAGTGCATCATAGAAGCGAACACCGGCTTCATAACCGTCTTTTAAACCAAAAGATAGAATGGCCGATGGCTTGCCTTGCATGTACTTTTCAGCGAGTGGATAGAATTCTGAATCAGGCAGGCCAGCGTAACTTACCCAGCTGATTTTCTCGTGTTGCTTGAGGTATTCCGCTACTTTCAAGGCGTTCTCTGTGTGTCGCTCCATGCGCAGCGACAAGGTCTCCAAACCTTGCATCAACATGAAAGCATTCATTGGTGACAGTGCTGCACCTGTATTACGTAGGGGAACCGTTCTAGCACGACCAATAAACGCAGCCTCACCAAAGGCCTCGGTATAAACCACGCCATGATAAGAAGGCTCTGGCTGATTAAACACAGGGAAGCGGTCCTTGTGCTGTGCCCATGGGAATTTACCTGAGTCGACAATCACGCCACCTAACGTTGTACCGTGACCACCCACGTATTTAGTTAGTGAGTGCACCACGATGTCAGCACCAAAATCGATAGGTTTACACAGTACAGGCGTCGCCACCGTGTTATCAACAATCACAGGTACACCTTGTGCGTGAGCAAGTTCAGCAACACGCTCTAAGTCGATAATATTACCTGCTGGGTTACCGATACTTTCACAGTAAACCGCCTTGGTTTTTTCATCGATCAGTGCCGCTAAGCTTTCTGGTTTGTCGTCTTTAGCAAAACGAACTTCAATTCCTTGGTTTGGCAACATGTGAGCAAATAGGGTGTAAGTACCACCGTAAAGCTGAGGCGTTGAGACAATGTTGTCACCGATTTGCGCCAACGTCTGAATCGCGTAGTTGATCGCAGCACTGCCCGCACTTACCACTAAGCCTGCGATACCTCCTTCTAAGGCGGCCATGCGTTTTTCTAACACATCATTGGTTGGGTTCATTATGCGAGTGTAGATATTGCCTGGCACCGCAAGGTTGAAGAGGTCGGCGCCGTGTTGTGCGTCATCGAATTCGTACGCGACGGTTTGGTAGATTGGAGTGGCAACCGATTTGGTTGTTGGATCAGTGTCGTAACCGAAGTGAATCGAGAGTGTTTCGTCTTTCATGAGTCTTCCCTGAACTATTGAGCGATTTATGTACTCTCATATTGCCGATTTTTTTATAAAAGAAAAGTATGTTTAGTCACAGAGAGGCAATTGGAATTGTGTGCGGGACGATTCGTTTTTGGTTCGGAAGTGCAGGGTGTGATTGGTACTGAATCAGAAAAGCAAAAAGCCAGAGCAGCGTGAACTGTTCTGGCTTTTCTAATTTGGTGGCCCCTCCCAGATTTGAACTGGGGACCGAACGATTATGAGTCGTGCGCTCTAACCACTGAGCTAAGGGGCCGTAGGGCATAGATTATAGGGGAAGCGTTCAATGGTGTCTAGACACTATAAGGGGCAATTCCGCTTACATCTTAGCCACTTAAATCACACAGATAAAAAAAAGGTGAGCCAACGCTCACCTTTTCTTATTTATGCTTAAAAGCTAACCACACTTGAGTGTGCGATTACTCGTCTAGGAAGCTACGCAGAGTTTCTGAGCGGCTTGGGTGACGAAGTTTACGTAGTGCTTTTGCTTCGATCTGACGGATACGTTCACGAGTTACGTCGAACTGTTTACCAACCTCTTCAAGAGTGTGGTCAGTGTTCATGTCGATACCGAAACGCATACGCAGTACTTTAGCTTCACGAGGTGTTAGGCCTGCAAGAACGTCTTTAGTTGCACCGCGTAGGCTGGTTGCCGTTGCAGAGTCTAGAGGTAGTTCTAGCGTTGTATCTTCGATGAAATCACCTAGGTGCGAATCTTCGTCGTCACCGATTGGTGTCTCCATTGAGATTGGCTCTTTAGCGATTTTCAGTACTTTACGGATCTTGTCTTCAGGCATTTGCATGCGTTCAGCCAGTTCTTCCGGAAGTGGTTCACGACCCATCTCTTGTAGCATTTGACGAGAGATACGGTTTAGTTTGTTGATCGTTTCGATCATGTGAACCGGAATACGGATAGTACGAGCTTGGTCGGCAATCGAACGAGTGATTGCTTGACGGATCCACCAAGTAGCGTAAGTAGAGAACTTGTAACCACGACGGTATTCAAACTTATCTACCGCTTTCATCAGACCGATGTTACCTTCTTGGATTAGATCCAGGAATTGTAGACCACGGTTTGTGTACTTCTTAGCAATCGAGATTACTAGACGTAAGTTCGCTTCAACCATCTCTTTCTTCGCACGACGAGCTTTCGCTTCACCGATAGACATGCGACGGCTGATATCTTTGATGCTTTGAACAGTAAGAGACGTTTCACGTTCGATCATATCCAGTTTTTGGATAGAGCGACGGATGTCGTGCTCGTTACGTTTAATCTTTTCTGCGTATGGCTTGTCTGAAGCAAGAACTTCATCCAACCATGCTTCGCTAGATTCGTTGCCAGTAAATAGAGCAATGAAAGATTTCTTCGGCATTTTGCCGTACTCAACCGTTTGACGCATGATTAGGCGTTCTTGAGTACGTACACGATCCATAGAGTTACGCAGTTCGTTTACTAGGTAATCAAACTGTTTTGGTGTTAGACGGAACTCTTTGAATACGTCTTGCATCATTGTCGTTGCAAGCATTGCTTTCGGGCTTTCATGGCCGTACTCGTTGATCGCTAGTTGACGATTCTGGTAGCTAGTACGAAGTGCTGTGAACTTCTCAAGAGCAAGTTCAGGATCGATACCTGTATCTTCTTCTTCCTCTTCCTCGTCGTCTTCTGCGTCTTCTTTGTCTTCGTCTTCCAGATCAGTTTCAGCAAGTTCTGAACCGATGTGAGTCGCCGTTGGCGCAGCTGTGCCATCGTCGTCTGGGTCAACAAAGCCATTGATTAGGTCTGTTAAGCGAATCTCTTCTGCTTGTACGCGGTCAAACTGTTCCAAGATGTATGGAATAGTGCCTGGGTACTCAGCAACCGATAGTTGAACTGTATTGATACCATCTTCAATACGCTTCGCAATGTCGATTTCGCCTTCACGAGTCAGTAGTTCAACTGTACCCATTTCACGCATGTACATACGAACTGGGTCAGTAGTACGGCCAATCTCGCTTTCTACGCTTGAAAGCGCAGCAGCTGCAGCTTCGGCTGCATCTTCATCTATATTGGCATCGTCATCATTAAGTGCTAGATCATCAGCATCAGGTGCAGTTTCAACTACCTTGATACCCATGTCGTTAATCATTTGAATGATGTCTTCTACCTGTTCAGAATCCACGATTTCTGCAGGTAGGTGGTCGTTTACTTCGGCGTAGGTCAGATAGCCTTGTTCCTTGCCTTTAATAACAAGTAATTTAAGCTGTGACTGCGGATTTTGATCCATAGATGATATCCAACTTCAGGTCTGGTGAAGGACGTTGCATTCTCAAATGCAAACCAATTATGTTAACAAATTTATTAAATGCTGACTAATCAAACAGGGTTACGCTTTTAGATCTAGCATTAAAGCTAGTAGCTCCCTTTTTTCTTCGGCTGATAAACCGACGCTTCTTGCTTTGGCCTGCAGGTTTTCAATTTGTTTTTCAACGCACTGGGCAAGTATATTGTCCAATGAGTCTAAAAATATGTCTTCTTGATTGTCTTCGTCGAGGGGGATTTCCCAGCTCGCGAGACGAGACAGAAGAGCCTCATGTTTATTGTGTCGCCAATGCTCTAATAATTGGCCTGTGTTGATATGGGGATGCGCATGGCATTTATCAAGTACTTCGACGAATAAACTTAGTCCAGGCAGCTGTAAGCCTTTGACACTTGATAAATCCGGTACCATATCAGCATAGCTCGGATTTTGGATAAGCAAAGCGATAACTTCACGCATTGGAGTGCGTTTCAGCTCTTTATGCGGTTGAGGTATCGGGTTCTGTGTATGAACACGCGCTCGCCTCAATTGGTTATCAAATCCAGTGCGCTCATCGAGCAATTTTTCGAGCAACTCTTGGAAGTAACTGTCAGGGATTTTGTTAATCAATGCGCTAGCGTGTGCGCGCAGTGCCGATTTCCCTTCGGTTGTTCCCAAGTTTAACTTGTGTATTTCAATCAGGTTATCGAACAAATAGGTCGAAAGCGGTGTCGCATTTTGAACAAGCTGTTCGAAAGCGGCTTTGCCGTGTTCTCTTATATAGCTGTCTGGGTCTTCACCGTCGGGCAAGAATAGAAACTTGAGTGTGTTACCGGTTTTCAGGTACTCAAGGGCATTTTCTAGTGCGCGCCACGCGGCTTCTTTACCTGCTCGGTCACCATCGTAACAACAAACCACTGTGCTGGTTTGGCGGAACAGCATTTGAACGTGGTCACCGGTTGTCGATGTGCCCAGTGATGCTACTGAGTAATCAACACCATATTGCGCTAATGCCACGACATCCATGTAACCTTCAACCACAAGTATTTGCGGCGGTTCACGGTAGGCTTGCAGCACTTCATAAAGGCCGTAAAGCTCTTTACCTTTATGGAAGATAGGCGTTTCTGGTGAGTTGAGATATTTTGGAGTACCGTCTTCTAATACACGACCACCAAAACCAATCACACGGCCACGACGATCGCGAATCGGGAACATTACGCGTCCACGGAATCGGTCGTATCGGTTACCTTTATCGTTCTCAATTAACATGCCGCCAGTTACGAGCATGTCTTGGGCTTCTTTCTGTTGGCCAAAGTTCTTACGAACTAAGTCCCACTCATCGGCCACATAACCAATGCCAAACTTCTGGACGATCTCGCCCGAAAGGCCACGATTCTTTAGGTAATCAATTGCAGGTTTGTTGGCTGATATTTTCAGTTGAGAGCGGTAAAAATTACTGATGCCGCCCATCAAATCGTAGAGGTTACGTTTTTGTTCGCTGTTGGCTCTTGGTGCTGTTGATATCTCGCCGCTACGTTGCTCTCTAGGAACATCGAGGCCTAAGAAAGAGGCAAGCTCTTCAATTGCTTCAACAAAATCGAGACGTTCGAACTCCATAATGAAGTCGATAGCATTACCGTGTACGCCACAACCAAAGCAGTGATAAAACTGTTTTTCTTGGCTTACGCTAAAAGAAGGGGTCTTTTCGTTGTGGAATGGGCAACAAGCACCATAGTTTTTGCCTTTTTTCTTAAGTTTCACGCGTGCGTCCACTATGTCGACAATGTCGAGACGCGCTAGGAGATCATCAATGAAACTACGCGGGATGTGTCCTGCCATAAAACCTTAGAAAAATGCACTAACTGAGAGTGTGGATAATAATAGTTTGAATAGGTTACAGATACAAACAAGCCGTGCGTTCCGAAGGATTGCACGGCTTGTTGCAATTTGATTTGGGATTAAGCGAGTTTAGAACGAACTAAACCACTAACTTTACCCATATCTGCACGCCCTTGAATTTGTGGTTTCAAGATAGCCATTACTTTACCCATGTCTTGCATGCCCGCTGGTTGAGCTTCGGCGATTGCGCTATCAAGTAGTGCAATAACTTCTTCATCACTTAGCGGTTGAGGCATAAAGCCTTCAAGTACCGTAATTTCTGCTTTTTCCACGTCAGCAAGATCTTGACGATTTGCTGATTCATATTGAGCAACAGAATCGCGACGTTGCTTAACCATTTTAACTAATACAGCAAGAATGTCGTCGTCGTTCAGAGTGATCCGTTCGTCAACTTCACGTTGCTTAATTGCTGAAAGAGCTAAGCGGATAGTGCCAAGGCGCGGTTTGTCCTTGGCTTTCATCGCTAATTTTTGCTCTTCTTTGAGTTGTTCAATAAGAGCCATAACTCAGTCCTTATGGATTAAGTTATTAGTACAGGCGAACGCGACGTGCGTTTTCGCGAGCTAGCTTCTTAGCGTGACGCTTTTGAGCTGCTGCTTTAGCGCGTTTGCGAACTGTAGTTGGCTTTTCGTAGTGCTCGCGACGGCGAACTTCAGAAAGGATACCTGCTTTTTCACAAGAGCGCTTGAAACGACGTAGTGCAACGTCGAACGGTTCGTTTTCACGTACTTTAACTATTGGCATATGCCTTTCACCTCAGGGGTTATTCATTATCGCTGGCTACTCAGTACCAAATCAGAGAAGTTACCCATCGAGCTAACTCTCTATTCGCGTTTGGCCATTAACCAGCTTGATCAAAAATGGTGCGGAATTTTAATCCGATCACAGTGGCTTTGTAAAGCACTTTGTCGATTATAGTCTGTACAATATTTGTTTGAAGAGCTTAGGCAGGGTAATATTGCGCTAATTTCCCATTTTAGACGAAGCGTGCCGAGAAAATTATGCGCATTATTGGTATTGAAACCTCTTGTGATGAAACAGGAATCGCAATTTATGATGATGAGCAAGGGCTGCTTTCTCATCAATTATATAGCCAAGTAAAGCTGCACGCCGATTACGGTGGTGTGGTGCCTGAGCTAGCTTCACGTGACCACGTGAAAAAAACAATTCCTCTTATTAAAGCGGCATTAGCTGAAGCGAACCTAACGTCGAAAGACATTGATGGTGTGGCTTACACCGCTGGCCCTGGTTTAGTGGGCGCTCTACTGGTTGGTGCAACGATTGGTCGCAGTATTGCTTATGCGTGGGGGGTGCCTGCTGTGCCTGTTCACCATATGGAAGGTCACCTTCTTGCGCCAATGTTAGAAGACAATCCACCTCCATTCCCATTTGTGGCTCTGCTGGTTTCTGGCGGCCATACCATGATGGTAGAAGTGAAAGGTATTGGTGAATACCGAATCCTTGGTGAATCGATTGATGATGCAGCGGGTGAAGCGTTTGATAAAACCGCGAAACTGATGGGCTTAGATTACCCTGGTGGCCCATTGCTATCTCGCTTGGCAGAAAAAGGCACTCCGGGTCGTTTTAAGTTCCCGCGTCCAATGACCGATCGTCCGGGTCTAGATATGAGCTTTTCTGGTTTGAAGACGTTCGCAGCGAATACCATTCGCGATAACGATAATGATGACCAGACTCGTGCTGATATTGCTTACGCGTTTCAAGAAGCCGTTTGTGCAACCTTAGTAATCAAGTGTAAGCGTGCCTTGGTTGAAACGGGCATGAAACGTATAGTGATTGCTGGCGGTGTAAGTGCCAACAAACAACTGCGTGTTGAGCTTGAAGCTCTTGCTAAGAAAGTCGGTGGTGAGGTGTACTACCCACGCACAGAATTCTGTACAGATAATGGTGCGATGATCGCTTATGCGGGCATGCAGCGCCTAAAGAATGGCGAAACGGCTGATTTGTCTGTTCATGCCACACCGCGTTGGCCTATTGACCAGCTAGAGCCAATTGCGTAATTGACTATAGTGTTTCGATAAACGGTCGCCTTGTGCGGCCGTTTTTATATCCTAGCTTACCGACTGTATGTCGATAAATAATTGCTGATAGAGATTAGGGAAGAAAATGAACAAGTTCACAGTAGACAATCAATCGATGGCGTACCTAGATGAAGGTCAAGGCCCTGTTGTTGTACTCGGCCACAGCTACCTTTGGGATAGTGCAATGTGGAAGCCGCAGATCGAAGCGTTAAAAACTCAGTATCGCTGTATTGTTCCAGAGCTTTGGTCTCATGGTGAATCTCAAGCAGCACCCACTTCGATGCGTAACTTGAAAGATTACGCTCAGCACGTTTTGGCTCTGCTTGATCATTTAGAGATCGAAGAATTCTCAGTGGTTGGCTTATCGGTTGGCGGTATGTGGGGGACTGAGTTAGCGGAACTTGCACCTGCACGTATTAAGTCTTTGGTTCTAATGGATACTTTTGTGGGTTTAGAACCAGAAGTTGCTCACGCAAAGTACTTCAGCATGTTAGATACCATCACTCAAACCAAGACGGTTCCTCAGCCAATTGTTGAAGCGGTTGTTCCACTGTTCTTCGCTAATGATACGCAAACCAACACGCCAGCTTTAGTTGAAGGTTTTACTCAGCAGTTATCAGCTCTTGAGGGCGACAACGCTGAAGAAGTGGCACGAATTGGTCGAATGGTGTTTGGACGTCGCGATATGATTGAATCGGTAGAGAACTTTGCTCTGCCTGTTTTGATTGCTGTAGGACAAGAAGATAAACCACGTCCGGTACTTGAGTCATACCTAATGCACGATTGCATTACGGGCAGTGAATTAGTGGTGATTCCTGGCGCAGGTCATATTAGCTCGTTAGAGCAACCAGAGTTTGTGAACACAATGCTGAAGACGTTTTTAGATAAACATCTGCTATAAGCTTTAAATACTGAATATTATGGTTCGGCTTAGACGTGACAGTTTAAGCCGATTTTTTTTGTCCGAGTTTTGGTTCGCTGCCATCGAGTAGGCGGCGGATATTCTGGTGGTGACGTAACACGATCAAACAGCACAGCATGGCTACTGGCAATGTGTATTGAGGTTTGACTAACCAAGCGTAGAAAGGGGCAAGTAGCACAGTAACCAGTGCCGCTAAAGAAGAGTAACGAAACAAAAACGCGACCACTAACCAAGTCGCCATGATCATTCCGGTTAGATCGAATCCTATTGGGGCGATAGCGCCAAGTGCGGTTGCCACGCCTTTACCACCTTTGAAGTGGAAGAAGATCGGATACATATGGCCAAGACACGCCGCAATTGCCACAACCCCAAGAATGATTGGGTCGATCTTGAGGTAGTAGCCAAGCCAGACAGGGATAGTGCCTTTCAGCATGTCACACAAAAGGACGGCAGCTGCTGCGCCTTTACCGCCAACACGCAGGACATTGGTTGCTCCTGGGTTGTTAGAACCTACTGTTCGAGGATCTGGGAGCCTCAAAACTCGGCATATCAAGACCGCACTAGAGATTGAACCTAGTAAGTAGGCAGCAATGATCATGATAAGTGCCAATGGGGTCATGTCTGTCCTTTAACGGTTATACGCCTAACGATGGGAAAATAATGCTCAATCCAAGAGTAATTGATATCATATCTCGAATTACGCAAATAATACGTTTTTTTCCCCAATTTGGGTATCCGACCTCTAAAAGGACAAGTCATGGCACTGGATAAAGTTTTCATTGAGCAGCTAGAAGTAATTACAACGATCGGTGTTTACGATTGGGAGCAAGAGATCAAACAGAAACTGGTGCTTGATATTGAAATGGCTCATGACAACCGCCCAGCAGGCAAGAGTGATGATGTGGTTGATGCTTTGGATTATTCGAAAGTGAGCACTGCAGTACTTGAGCACATTGCAAATGGCCGTTTTCTACTCGTAGAACGTGTTGCTGAAGAAGTCGCAGAGCTTATTATGACTCAGTTCTCTGTGCCGTGGATTAAAATCCGATTGGCTAAACCTGGCGCAGTGCCACAAGCAAAAGCCGTTGGTGTGATCATCGAACGAGGTCAAGCATGACAGTAGCCTATGTTGGTGTTGGCACGAACATAGACCGCGACAAGCATGCAAGGGTGGCATGGACAGAGCTTCAATCGTTAGGGACTAACCTTAAATGCTCTAAAATCTATCACTGTGAGCCCGTCGGTTTTAATAGCCATCCGTTTTATAACTTTGTGATAGAGCTCGACACGTCACTCTCATTGACTGAATTTTCACAGCAGCTGCGTAAAATTGAGTTTAAATGGGGTCGCTCTCAAGATGCGCACAAACTACAAGATCGAAAACTCGATCTTGATATTGTGCTGTTTGGAGAGGAGGTTTCTGAGTGTGAACCAGAATTACCACGCAGTGATATCTACAAATATCCTTTTGTAACACAGCCGCTTTATGATCTTTGTCCTGCGCGAGTGATCCCGCAAGACGGAAGAACCGTCAGTGAAATATGGCAGAAGATGCAGCAATTAGACTCGCTCTCTGTCGTAGATATAAAACTATAATTTTTAAGGTAAGTAATGAGTTATTTTGAAGCGTTTATATTGGCGTTGGTGCAAGGCTTTACAGAGTTTTTACCTATTTCCAGTTCTGCACACCTAATCCTTCCTTCAGCTGTTTTAGGCTGGGAAGATCAAGGTTTGGCTTTTGATGTCGCTGTCCACGTTGGTACTTTGGCAGCTGTTGTTATCTATTTCCGTAAAGAAGTGGTCTCTCTGTTGAGCGCATTCTTTGGTTCAGTGTTTAAAGGCGATCGTAGTAAAGAAGCGAAGTTAGCGTGGATGATCATTCTCGCGACGATTCCTGCGTGTATCTTTGGCTTGTTGATGAAAGATATTGTTGAGCTTTACTTACGCAGTGCGTGGGTGATCGCGACGACAACGATTATCTTTGGTCTATTGCTATGGTGGGTGGACAAGAACTCAAGCCTGCGCGATGACGAATACCAAGCGGGTTGGAAAAAGGCGCTGTTTATTGGTCTTGCTCAAGCAATGGCGATCATTCCGGGCACGTCTCGTTCTGGCGCAACCATTACCGCGGCGCTTTACCTTGGTTTCACACGTGAAGCGGCGGCTCGATTCTCTTTCTTGATGTCTATCCCAATCATCACTCTGGCTGGTGGTTATTTAGGTCTTAAGTTGGTGACAAGCGGTGATCCAATCCATGTTGGCACTTTGCTAACGGGCGTTGCGGTGTCTTTCATCAGTGCTTACATCTGTATCCACTTTTTCTTGAAGCTTATCTCTCGTATGGGCATGACACCGTTCGTTATCTACCGCCTGATTCTAGGTTGTGGTCTATTTGCTTTCTTGATGATGCAGTAACAGACACAGGCAACGGTCTCGCTGTAAGAATTGAAACAAAAGGCCCGCTTAACTGCGGGCTTTTTATACGTTTTATGTCCCGTCCTGAAATGTGT